>NZ_JBFRGE010000063.1:0-39689 GCF_052115185.1 Paenibacillus sp. 2TAB19
GTGCTAGATTGATATCCATTTATTTCATATATTAATAGACTCGAATCTGGCTCAGATGCGCAGTGACCGGACAGCATGCCTATGAATAAGGTAATACGTACAGATGCCTAGCCGCCATGGCGGGGCATCATCCTGTGTGCCTTGGGGGCTGATTGCGTGATCACAGAAACAATGACTGTCCGTTCTATTACGATGAACGAATCCGATCTGCATGAGCTGCTACGGGACGGATGGAGCCGGTCATTCAAGCAAGCAAAGCTGCAGATTGGCGATAAGGTCCATACCGCGCAAATTGGACTTAGAGGCGGCCATACGCGCAATTATCCGAAGAAATCATTCGAAATTCGGGTCGATGACGGAATGACCTACCATTGGAACGCGGAGTATGACGATCCATCGATGATTCGAAATGCGTTGTCATTCGCTTTTTTCAATCAAATTCATGTTCCGGCTCCGAAAACAAAGCCAATATGGGTAACGATTAACGGAGTGCAAGAGGGCGTCTATCTGGAGATTGAAGCGGTGAACAGCCATTTTTTCGAGAAAAGGAATATTGGTTTTCGCTCACTCATATATGCCGTACATGATCACGCGGATTTCGGTCTTATTGAGCCGGACAGCAAACAGAGGAAACCTTCGTTATTTGGCGGCTACGAGCTTGTTATTGACGCTGGAGATACGAAGAAACGGCTCGTCTCGTTCATAAGAAATTTGAATCAGTTAACTGGTCATGAATTATTTGAGTATCTTGCTCGCCGTCTCGACATCAAGCAATATTTACGCTGGCTTGCTGGAGCTGTATTAACGGGCAATTATGACGGCTTTGATCAGAACTACGCGCTTTATGAAACGCGTACCAGCAAGCGATACCGGATTATTCCATGGGATTATGAAGGTACTTGGGGAAGAAACTGTTATGGCAAGGTGTGCGGCAACAATCTTGTTCGGCTGCAGGGCTATAATAACTTGACCGATACCTTGTTCACCTTCGAAGAATGCCGCAGAAGCTACGGAGCCATCATGAAGAGACTGCTCGATGAACAATTTACGCATGAGAAATTGGATCCGCTTATTGAGAGGATGCATCAGCGCCTGACACACGCTATTCGCAGCGATTATACGCGCAAAGCAAGCTACGACAGCTTCCTGTCGGAGCCTGAATTCATACGCGATTATATCGATGATCGGCGAGAAATGCTTCGCGAAGCGCTGAAGCAGTGGAACTAACGGATTAACATCGCTACATCAGAAAATACCCATGCTCAAATATCTTTCGCCCGTATCCGGGGCAATGCATAATACGCGCTTCCCGGCTCCAAGCTTCTTAGCGACTTGCATAGCCGCCCATACGGAAGCGCYTGCAGACGGACCGACAAGCAGACCTTCGCTTGATGCGAGCTTACGCATCGTTGATAAGGCATCATCATCGGATACTTGGATAATTTCATCATAAACAGATGTATTGAGAATACTCGGCACGAAACCTGGACTTGTGCCTACCAGCTTATGCGGTCCAGGCACGCCACCCGATAATACGGGAGAGCCCTGCGGCTCCACAACCGCGATATGCAGATGAGGCAGAAGCGCCTTCAACGTCTCGCCTGTACCCGTTATCGTACCGCCTGTACCAGCGGTTGCTACGAAGGCATCGAGACGTCCATCGGTCTGCTCCATAATTTCAAGCGCCGTTGTGCGTCTGTGCGCATCGGGATTTGCTTCGTTCTCGAATTGATTCGGTATGTAGCTGCCAGGCAATCCGGCATGCAGCTCTTCCGCCTTGCGTATCGCGCCCGGCATACGCTCCGCTGCAGGAGTTAACACAACCTGAGCGCCGTAGGCCTGGAGCATCTTTATTCTCTCCACGCTCATATTGTCCGGCATAATCAGAATAAGCTTATATCCCCTCGCTGCCGCGGTCATAGCGAGCCCAATCCCGGTATTGCCGCTCGTGGGCTCGATAATCGTATCGCCCGGCTGAATMAGATTTCGTTGCTCCGCATCCTCAATCAGTGAGTATGCAGCCCGATCCTTCACGCTGCCGCTCGGATTGAATCGCTCCAGCTTCACGCACACCTCTGCGCTGCCTTCCTCCACTATTCTCTGCAGCGCGACAACAGGCGTATTGCCGATCAATTGTGTAATATTAGAAACGATTCTTGGCATTCGTTCATTCCTCCTTACTTATATTGTTTTTTTGCAGAAATGGCCGCATAAGCCACCAGCCTGCGATCGGTACGATACCAACCCCGAACATCAGCCACGTAATGGCTCTTGGCGAATCGTTAAGCGGCAGCACAATTAAGTACATCGACAATCCGATTAAGCGGCCAATCACGAGTCCTGCTTCCCTTAGAACAATAAATTCCTCGCGCTCGCGCGCGCTCTCTTCCGTTTGCCCGATCAAGTCGAATACACGTGTTGTCATCGGAATGATGTACAACGGTATAAACAAGGACGTGCCGATCCCGAACATTAGCAGCGTCATATATGATACTTTCCAGAACAAAGGCAAGATAACTGCGGCAATCATAACGGCACCGATCAGCATCGCTAGCTTGTGATTTTTTTTGCTCAGCTTTTTACCGATAAGCCAGAAGCTCACTAAGGCAACCAAAGACGTAATCAGCGAATATGAACCGAGCTTGCTCTCATTCTTCGTAGCAATGAAGACGGTAAGTCCAACAAGAAACATAAATACACCCTCGCGAACGCCTTGTGCTGCAATTGCAGGGAACATGCGCCGCCATGGGTTTCCTTTGGTCATCAATTGCTGAATGCCATGCTTCCAATTGTATGTGCCTTGACCATGCTTCTTCTTTAGCCAGAAGCTAAGTACGACGCTTACTGCGAAGATGACGAGTGAAATCGTAAAAATAAGGCGATATCCTTGCTCATCCTTCAATCTCGTAATCAAGAAGCCAGATACCCATGGCGCTACTATACCCGCCGCTGAGCCTAGCAGTCCTGCCCAGCCGTTGAATCGGTCACGAGTATCCGGATCGGTGACTTCGAAGTAGACGACGTTGAATGCCAGCCAGAACATGCCAAGCGACATGCCGCTTAACATGCCAAGCGGTACGACATAGGACTTGGCAGCCGAGCCTAACAATAGGACAACKCTGTAAAAGACACCCGACATTAAGATGCCAAGCCTAAGACTATGCATCTTGTTATGCTCTTTAACCCATTTCCCTGCGACCCAGAACGTTAATCCGCTAATGACGTATTGTCCTAAGGTGAACCAACCGATCACCATATAAGAACCGCCGCTTGCTTTCCATAAGTAGACGGGCACGAACGTCCCCGACAGCGCGTTAGCGATGCCAAACAGCGCCTGCACAATGAGCAGAAGCGCGGCTTGACGATCCAATGATTTGGCCAAAACGATTCCTCCCGCATATCGGCGTCAGAATTACGTTTTGTAACATTCCCTTAAAGCGCTGGACGCATGCCCGTCCATATTTGCCATTGCTTATTCCGGCTTAGCAAGCCGTTTAAGAAGCTGCTGTCGATTCGATTGGCTTAGCATTGATGAAGTGTGGAAGCATGACGGGCATACATACCATACAAGCTCAAGCGGAGCCGGCAATACGGGCTGCCCGAGTACAGGAGAAACCGTCGGCTTGAATGAATCGCCGCCGATCGACTGCGTGCCCGCCTCAAGCATAAACTCTCTGCAGCTTGGACATTCCGGCACTTCATCCTGCTCATCCGTAATTCGTTGCAGCGTGCTCTCTAGAGCAAGCGAAGATCGATCTGTATTTCTGTAGCCTTCGCCCTCGGCAAGCCAACGCTTATGGCCGTGATCATGGCCATCGGAATCGTCTTCCTCATCCTCCTGCCATTGATCGTTGCTGTCTTGCTCCTCTTCCTCTGCCTCTTCCTCCGTATCTCCACCAAGCTCTATCGTACGATAGCTGCTCAACTCATTGCCGCAATGCGGACAATGCTTCTCCGGTCCAAATTCCGGATCCCATGTAATTTCCGTCAAACACCATGGGCAAATAACTTCCTCGCTCATTGTTCGCGCTCCTTAATTGTTAATTAAATAAATGACGCCGAATACGAAAAATAAAATAGCTACAACGAGCAAAATACTCCACAAATATTTCATGAACTAATCCTCCAGCCGCTATATAACCGTAGCCCCGATCACATAAGAAAGGGAGATCGAGATGACCATGGCAATCATACCGACAGCTCGGTTATCCTTTTGAATTTCATCGTCGATGCGGAACACTGGCGTTAGAAACTCGAACAAGAAGTACGCCGCCAGCAAAATAATAAATCCAAACGCGCCCCAAATTAGGCTCTGATACACCGAATCGTTCGCCTCGATGGAGAAGCGGAAAATATTGCAAATACCGAATATTTTGCCGCTGGTCGCCATTGCCACTGACACATTGCCCTTCTTGATCTCGCTCCAGCACCTGTACTTCGTCACCAGCTCGAATACAGACAAAAATACAATGAGCGAAAGAACGGTAACCGATACATAAACGAGAGATGCGGCAAATTCATTGGTTAGCAGCTTGTCKACTTCATGTTCCATCCCTAATCCCTCCACCTGATGGCTAATTGGCTGGCTGTCGGGAGGCGAACGAAACGGTTTATTTCAATTCAGCCACCGTAACGCCTGCGCCGCCCTCGCCATAATTGCCTAACCGGTAAGTCTTCACATGACTATGCTTGCGCAAATATTGCTGAATGCCCGTACGCAGCACGCCAGTACCTTTTCCGTGAATAATATAGACTTGACCTAGACCCGATAAGAAAGATTCGTCCAGGAAGCGGTCAACTTCCATTATGGCTTCCTCTAGACTCTCTCCGCGCAGGTCCAGCTCCATTCTTACGTTTTCGTCGCGAGAACGTTTCAAACTTGCAGCTTGTTTCGGCTGCTGCTGCTTGACGGCAGCGGTCGTAGACTTCAGCAGCTCCATATCGTCAAGCGCAACCTTCATCTTCAATATGCCAAGTTGAACCGTCGCCTCTGAGCCATGTATCTCCGCTACGATACCTTTCTGGTTCAAGCTGTACACCATAACCTCGTCGCCGGCTTCAATTTTAACTGGCTTGCTGCCAGCGCTTCCGGCTGCTCCGCCGCGTTTGGGCCTAAGCTGCTCAGGCGAGGCATCGTCGAGCTTGCGCCTTGCCTCGATCAGCTTATGCTCCTTAACCGATGCGCCCTCTTCAAGCGCCAGCTTGCGCAGATCGGAAATAATTTGCTCTGCCTCGCGCTTCGCTTTCGCGACCGCTTCGCGCGCCTCTTCATGCGCCTTCTGCAGCAGCTTCTCCTTCTGCTCCTCGAACTTCAACCGCTCAGCCTCATGCTTCGCTTGCAGCGCCTCTACTTGCCTGCGCAGCGATTCGGCCGTCTGACGCTCCGTTTCGGCGCTGAGACGATTCTCCTCAAGCGAGGCAATCATGCTCTCCACGCGCTGATCGTCTTCACTAACCTCGCCTCGCGCACGATCGATGATATCCGTCTGCAAACCAAGCCGCTCTGCAATGGCGAACGCGTTGCTTCGGCCCGGAACGCCAACGAGCAAGCGATAGGTGGGGCTAAGCGTAGCGACATCAAATTCCATGCTCGCGTTGATGATGCCTTTGCGGTTGAAGGCGTATGCTTTCAACTCGCTATAGTGAGTGGTTGCCACGATACGGCTTTCCTTGGCATGGATGTGTTCCAGTATCGCAATAGCAAGCGCCGAGCCTTCTGCAGGATCGGTACCCGCACCAAGCTCATCAAGCAGCACTAAGCTCTTCGAAGTCATCGACTTCAAAATACGTATGATGTTGGTCAGATGGCTTGAGAACGTACTAAGGCTTTGCTCGATGCTCTGCTCGTCGCCGATATCAGCATAAATCGCATCAAATACGCATAGCTGGCTGCCTTCCTCCGCAGGTACGAACAAACCTGACATCGCCATAAGGCTAAGCAGGCCGATCGTCTTCAGCGAGACTGTTTTGCCGCCCGTATTCGGACCCGTTACGATAATTGCCGAATATTGATTGCCGAGCTCGACATCGATAGGGACGACCTTGTCACTTGCGAGCAGCGGATGGCGTCCGCGCTTCAGCTTCAAGAAACCTCGATCATTCATGCGCGGCTGCGTCGCTTTCATCTCATGAGCCAGTCTTGCCTTAGCAAAGGCGAAGTCAAGTTGTGCGAGCAGCTCCTGATTAATAAGCAGGTCTTCCACATGATCGGCGGTGAGCGCCGTCAGCTTTTGCAATATTTTCTCAATCTCCCGCAACTCGCCCGCTTTGAGCTCGCGCAGCTTGTTGTTCATTGCAACAATCGCTTCCGGCTCGATAAACAGCGTTGCTCCAGACCCCGATTGGTCATGTACAATTCCGCCGAAGTTAGACCTATATTCCTGCTTAACCGGAATAACGTAACGATCGTTGCGAAGCGTTACTATTGCGTCCTGCAGCATTTTTTGTACGGAAGAGGAGCGAATCATTTGCTCCATCTTCTCGCGTATGCGCGATTCCCCTGAACGGAGCTCGCGGCGAATCGACGCAAGCTCAGAGCTTGCGCTGTCCATCACTTCCGCTTGGTCGTCAATACAGTCGAAGATCGCATCCTCAAGCGGCTTATTCTCCGTTAGTTGCTCCGCTTGGAACTGCAGCATCGGAATCGGGTGATCTTCGTGAATAACGCCGATATGCTTCTTCACGCGGCGCCCGCCGCGCGACGTCGAAGCAATGTTCAGCAGCTCCTCGGGATTAAGCGTGCCGCCGATTCTTGCTCGGTGCAGCGGCGCTGTAATATCGGTTATGCCGCCGAAAGGGGCGCTCCCCTTCAAGCGGTCAGCCGTATATGCTTCATCCGTCGCTTGCAGCATCGGTTTGACGGCCTCCAAATCGGATACCGGCTGTAACTGCTCCGCCGCGGCTTTGCCCAGCGAAGTAGCCGCATGATGCGTCAATTTATGTATGATTTTAGGAAATTCTAATGTCGTTAAAATTTTGGTGTCCAACCGTTAACACTCCTCTCGCCCTACTATTATAGCCGAACCGCGCGTTCGTTGCACGATATGATGCCCTTCCCGTACATAAAAAACAAGCAAAGGGTCACAATAGAAACGAACATACTTAACCAACCCGGCTTTTGCTCCACAGAAGCTAATACGGATCGCTTCACAAACGAATTAAGCTGATGCTTACGAAGCAAGTTTTTTGCTTCACAAAAAACCTAAGCTGATGCTTACGAAGCAGTTTTTTTGCTTCACAAAAAACCTAAGCTGATGCTTACGAAGCAAGTTTTTTGCTTCACAAAAAACTTTTAGGAGGATTCAAATATGAGTTTCATCGGTCATGTCGTGCGTTTCATCGTGTCGGCTCTAGTGTTGATGGTTGTTGGCTTCATCGTTCCGCAATTCAGCGTTGGCGGCTTTTGGAGCGCATTGTTGCTCGCGCTTGTCATTGCGGCGCTCGGCTGGATTGTTGAAGGCATCTTCGGCAAGCGGGTTACGCCGTTCGGACGCGGTATCGTCGGCTTCCTCGCCAGCGCAGCCGTCATCTGGCTAGCCCAATTCATCGTAGGCGGAGTGACGGTTACTTGGCTTGGAGCGATCCTCGCCGCGCTTGTGATCGGCATTATCGACCTGTTCATACCGGTCAGCACGCCATATGAAGCAGGTCGCAGAAATCACGATTAACCACAGCTGATTAATATTACAGATAACGTGAAGCCCTTGAGAGCGGATTCCGGCGATCAAGGGCTGTTTTTATGCGTTCATTTTGCTGTGCTGCTTCTACAAAAAAATCACATGAAATTCATAAGTTTGTC
Organism: Paenibacillus sp. 2TAB19; assembly: GCF_052115185.1. Lineage (NCBI taxonomy): Bacteria > Bacillati > Bacillota > Bacilli > Caryophanales > Paenibacillaceae > Paenibacillus > Paenibacillus sp. 2TAB19. The sequence goes on from NZ_JBFRGE010000063.1 coordinate 7,799, forward strand.
AAACACATGTCACAGCAAATGCTGCGATTATACGCTAAAATAAGGTGTACAAACATTTTCCAATTTGGAAGGGGATCTATGAAATGAAAAAATGGCTGCTATTTGCTGCCGCATTGTGCCTAGTCGCTGTACTCGCTGCATGTGGAGCAAAATCGGATAATCAAGAGAATGCCGGCAACGGCGATGCAGTTGCTGCCGATTCCGGCGCTGCCAGCGCAGAGGTTATTATCACAGCTGCGAACTGGGAGTTCGATCAGAAGGAATACAAAATAAAAGCTGGCGAAGCAACGAACATTACGCTCAAATCGACGGACGGCGTACATGGCGTCAAAATCGACAAAGTCGATAACATCGCAACAGGCCAAACCAAAACGGTTACGGTTGCAGAGCCTGGTACTTACGAAATGATCTGCAGCGTCCCTTGCGGCAACGGCCACAGACAGATGAAAGCAACGCTCGTTGTAGAATAACGCTATTCGCAGGCAGACTGGCACTCTTTTAGTTTACAGCATAGCCTAATCAAGACCTGCCGACAGGCAGGTCTTGATTGCTTTTACGGGCATAAACTAAAGTTATCGGCAAGCTCGCAGCCAAACGAATTAAACTTCGCTGTGGGGCTGTGCGAACGGGGCAGAGCGCTATATCATTTTTACTTTAGTTATGAGTAAAAATTTCTAATGGCTTATCCTCTTCCCCTGCTGCGCCGCCTCTGATAAGATGGTCACAACATAAATGATGATTGGAGGAATGGTGATGGGAGTATTGACTAATCGAGTCGCCATTGTAAGCGGTGCAGGAACAGGACTTGGCCGCGCAGCATCTATATCGTTCGCGGCGGAAGGCGCCGACGTCGTCCTTCTTGGACGCCGAGCGTCGAAGCTTGAGGAAACGGCGCAGCTCGTTAAGGAGCGTACCGGTAAGGACGCTTTGCTGCTGCAGACAGATGTCTCCGTCGATCACCAAGTCCAGCATTCTATCGAATTGGCCTACGAGCAGTTCGGCCGCGTCGATATTTTACTAAATAATGCAGCCGTATTGGAGCCAGGAACGGTGCTTGAGCTCACATCGGAAGAGTGGCAGAATCAAATCTCTGTGAATCTCACAGGTCCCTTCCTATTATCGAAAGCGACGCTGCCTTTCATGCGCAAAGCCAGATACGGCAGAATTATTAATATTACATCCGGCCTATCGTGGAATGGAGCAGGCGGCTATGCTGCATATAGCGCGGCGAAGGCAGGACTCGAGTCGCTTACGCGCACGCTCGCAGATGAAGAGCATGAGCACGGCATACTCGTTAATTTGTATAACCCGGGTACCCTGCGCACCGAGATGCACGCCACCGGCAAAGATCCGGCGATCGTCACTCCCGATCTGATCCGATTGGCTAGCCTGCCGCCAGGCGGACCGACCGGCACCATTCTATCGTATGGATGAAGACTAAGTTTTGACGACTACTAAAACCGCCGCATGTGTTCCTTATTGGGATACGAATGCGGCGGTTTTTGCATACCGTACAGCGCGAACGATGCTAGTTCAGTTCGACAAAATACCGTTAAAATCGCTTGTCTGACGAAATCCCGCGAATACGTTCGACATTTTACTTGTATAACGACTAGCCGCTAACCGACAAGCGTTTGAGTGGATATTGTCCAATGAAACAGACCATTTCAGCAGAAAAGTAACATTTGAGTGGAAAACATACAACCAAATCTCCTCATTCTGCTCCATTTCATTAATCCAGCTCTTTTTTGCCTGTACTAAATCCATTCAAGAGTCCATGATTCAGAGGACTCACCTCATTTGATTGGATAAAATCCAATACCATACTCCGTCATATAGGAATATACAATAATCCCCGAATTCGAATGCGACGGCTCCAACCGTTACTATCGAATCGGGGATTATTTTTATTCATAGGCTAGCTGCGTTCGATCAATTCGATCCATTCATTGTATTCCGTCTGCAGCTTCGAATACTCCTGCTTCAACTTCTGATGCTCTTCAACCAGACGGTCATGCTCCTGCATCAGCTGCTCGGCAGCATGAGATGCTTCATCAAGCTCCATCACGAGTTGACCCGATTCGCCGTTCAGTTCATCCTTCCGAGTGGATGCTGAGGCTACCTCCGACATCGCGCGGGCGAGCTCGTCGCGGAGCGATTCCTCCTCGGCTTCCTGCGCCTGCTTCTCCTGTACAAGCCGGTCAGCCTCAGCGGCGTTGCGCTGAGCTTGCTGGCGCTGCTCCTCTAATTGCTCGCTCAGCTCGCTCAGGCGGGCATCCGCCGCCTCCAACTGCTGCGATACAATACGCTCGCGCGCCGCAGTCAATTCCAGCTGCTCCACGAGCTCAAGCTCGCGGTTGCCGATTTCCTCAAGCTCCTTGCGGATTGCCGCCTCGCTTGCAGATGCATTCTGTGCCTGCTCCTGCAGCGATTCCAGCTCGCTCTCGAGCCGTTCAAGCCTTGCTTCCAGCTCTCGCGTCTGCTTCTCGTAATCATGCCGCTGCTGATACAGCTGCTCCTCCGACATCGCTTGAAGCTGTTCTAGCTTTTCACTGCTTTCCACTTGAAGCTGCAAGTAGTGCTCGCCAGCTTCCGAGCTCGCTTGCTCCATACGCTGCTCGAATTCTACCTTCAACTGGCTGTCACGAGCGTCACGAGCCGAAAGCTCCTCGCGCAGCGCTTGCAGCTCAGCCGTATGCTGTGCTGCCAGTCGTTCGGCGCTCTCCTCGAATTCAATCTGGGAAGCCAACTGCTGCTCCTCCAATTGCTCCTTGCTTCTTGCTTGCAGCTCCTCAAGCGCCTTATCCTTGCTTCTCCGTTCGTTTTCAAGCTCTGATTGCCATGCAAGGCGCTGTTCGTCCAATTCAGCCTTTGTCTGCTCGCGCAGTTCATTTAACTGCGCGAGTGCGGCCTCAGCAGCTTGTTCCAGCTCAATCTGCAGGTTCATCTGCGTCTCTTCATGCTCGCGAACCGCAGCATCCAATTTCTCTTTGTACTCCGCTTCAACAGCTGCCAAGCGAGTGTTTAGCCGTTCAACGGCTTCCCGCTGTTGCTGCTCGAGAGCTCCAGCATTCCGCTGAACAAGCTCCTCATTCTCAAGCTGCTGCTCCAGCAGCTCTTCCTCAAGCTGAACGCGCTGCTCTTCAAGCTGGCTCGCCTTGCCCGCAGCCTGCTCATACTGCTCGCTAAGCGCTGCCAACTGCTCCTCTGCAGTCTTGCTCTGCTTCTCAGCTTCGGCAAGCGCTAAGCGCTGCTCTTCAAGCTGGCTCTCCGTCTGCCGCAGCTGCGCAATTACATTGTCGCTTTTGGCTTGAAGCTCCGTAAGCTCAGCTCGCGTTTCCTCCAACTGACCATCACGCTCACTGCTTTCCAGCTCCAGCTTCGCATACGATGCACGGAATGCCTCTTCCTGCTCCAGCGCTTGACCGATCTGCTCGTCGGCTAGCACAATTCGCCGCTCCATCGCTTCCTTGTCCGCATTCCAGCCTTGCTGCAGCTCAGCTGCTTGCGCTTGAAGCCTTGCCCGCTCCTCCAGCCAACCGTTCCGGCGGCGTTCAAGATCGGACCGGAAAGCCTGCTCCGCCTGAGCAGCCTCATCCTTCAACGCTTGCTCCCTCTCAGCCGCTTGCTGCTCGCGTTCAGATGCGGTAGCAGCCGCCTCAGCCAGCCAGCTTTGCTCCCGCTCGTCCCACTTGCGTTGCCATTGCTCTGCAAGTGCGGCTAACTCCGCCGACTTCTCATTAACGATAGCGCTAAGCTGCTCTTCCTTGGCAAGCTCCAGCTCAAGCAACGCTTCCTCTTTCGCGCTAACCAGCTTGCTAAGTTCCTCGTCCTTCACGCGCTTGAACTCCGCTAATTCCTCGTCCTTAACCCGCTGAAGCTCGGCAAGCTCCAATTCCTTGGCGTGCTTAAGCTCCGCAAGCTCTTCATCCTTCGAACGAGCAAGCTCCGACAACTGCTCTTCCTTCTCGAAGCCGAGCGCGGCAAGCTTCGCTTCGACCTCAGACTGCAGCGCCGCAAGACTCGCTTCCTTCTCGCTTAACAGCTCCGACCAATGTCCGTCCTTAGCAGCGGCAAGAGCAGCAAGCTGCTCCTCCTTCTCTTGCAGTAGAGAAGCAAGCCGTTCAGCTTGTTCCTCCCTCAATCTTGCAAGCTCCGTTTGCTGCGCCTCGCCGGCTTCCTTCATCGATTGCTCATGCGCTTTCGCTTGCTCAGAGGCAAGCTCCATCATGCTTGCCATCTCGGCTTCAGCCGCAGCCTTCGCCTCCGCAAGCTGCTCCTGAGCTTGCTGCTTCAGCTCCGTAAGCTCTGCTTGTATCGTTGCCGCTTGAACCACAGACTGCTCCAATTGCTGAGTGGCAACAGCCAGCTTCGCTTCCTCCTCCAGCAATCTTGCGTTGTCGCGGCGCAGACGGAACACTTCCTCCGTAATTTGCACCGCAGACAGAACCGCCAGCTTCGGCATATCGAGGCGCGGGTAGCCCTTCGCCAGCTTCTTCATGCTCTCATCGATCGCGCTTGCGACTCGCTTCATGTATTCAACGTTTGTATGGCCTTTAAGTTTGTATTGGACTCCATATATATCAACTGTCACTACTGCTTGTTCAACATCCATTTAGGCGAATCCTCCCATTATCCAAGTCGCTTCACATGAGGTTATTTATATCCGCGGAACACCGCTCCTAAGAGCATCTTTCATTACGGATACCGGGTGCGCATTTTGCTCCATAAAAAGCTGGAAAATCCTTCTTCCTACAAGCAAATATGTGCATAATAAAGCCGCATCGAAGCTCACTAGGAACTATTTCGATGCGGCTTTAAAGGTTTCCTGCCTACTTGCGCAATTCCGCTGCAAAAGATTGTTCTAATTTCACAACAACCTGTTCATGCAGCGCCGATACCTCTTCATCGGTCAAAGTACGCTCGCCATGACGGTATACAAGCGACAGTGCAATGCTCTTCTTGCCCGCTCCGAGCTTCTCCCCAGTAAACACGTCGAACACCTTCACCGACTCCAGCAGTTCGCCCGCCGTCGACCATGCCGTCTCCGTTAAATCTCCCGCTGCAACGTCCTGCGATACGACAACTGCGATATCGCGTGAGATTGCCGGATAACGAGGAAGCGACTTGTACACGATATCTGAGCTGGCCAGCTCGTAGAGCGTATCCAAGCCGATCTCCAGCACGTACGTATCAGCCAGATCAGCCTCCAGCTGAAGCGCCGGATGCAATTGGCCGACATAACCGATAATTTCCGAGCCTTTCGCAGTCGCGATGCGCACAGCTGCTGTGCGGCCAGGGTGGAAGTGCTCCGGCTGAGCCGCTTCATAGGTTACGCTGCCCGATACGCCAAGTACCGAGAACACCGTTTCAAGAATACCCTTCGCATCATAAAAATCAACCGCGACCGCCTTCTGATTCCATTGCGATTCCGTACGGTTTCCAGTCAATAACGCAGCGAAGCGATGCTTCTCTTGCGGCAGGTGCGTCAGCTGTTCTTCGTCGGTATGGAATACGCTGCCGATCTCGAACAGCGATGCCGATTCGTTCTTACGATTGCGGTTATACGCCGCTGTCTCCAGCAATTGCGCGATCAGCGTCGTCCGCAGCACGCTGCGATCCTCGCTCATCGGCATCGACAAGCGAACGGCCTTCGCTCCGCCTGCTAAGCTTGGGAACAGCTTCGTCCGTTCAGGGCCTGTGAACGAGTAGCTTACGACCTCGTGCAAGCCTGCGTCCGTCAGCCGCTTGCGCAGCTCGCGGCGAATCGCTTGCGGCTTCGTCAGCGCGCCAGGCGTAATGTCGCCGTGAATCGGCGTCGTTGGAATGTTATCGTAGCCGTATAGACGCGCTACCTCTTCGATCAGATCGACAGCGCGGGTAATATCTCCGCGGCGGGTTGGCACTTGTACCGTAAATACGCCGGCATCCGAATATTCGTACGCGAAGTGAAGGCGGCCGAATATCGTTTTCACTTCCAAGTCGGACAGCTCGGTACCGAGGTAGCCGTTAATTTTGTCCAAGGACACTGCAACGGAAGACGGCGCAGCTGCTTTCGCTTGAACCTGAACGATTCCCTCCAGCACKAGGCCGCTTCCAAGCTCCGCCATTAGAGCCGCAGCGCGGTCGAGCGCCGGGATTACGCGGGCTGGATCAACCTCCTTCTCGAAGCGGATGCTCGACTCCGAGCGAAGGCCAAGCTGGCGCGATGTTTTGCGAATCGTTCCGCCGTCGAACTTCGCCGACTCCAGCAAAATATTAACCGTTTGCTCCGTAACCTCCGTGCTCGCGCCGCCCATAACGCCTGCAAGCGCAATCGGCTGCTTGCCGTCGGTAATAACGAGCATATGAGGCTCCAAGCGACGCTCCTGGTCATCAAGCGTGACGAGCGTCTCTCCTTCACGGGCTAGACGCACATCAATGCGTCCGCCTGGAACGAGATCCGCGTCGAAAGCATGCAGCGGCTGACCGTATTCGAGCATAACGAAGTTCGTTACGTCAACGATGTTGTTGATTGGTCGCACGCCAGCAGCGATCAGACGATTTTGCAGCCATAATGGGGAAGGACCGATCTTAACGCCCTTAATATATCTGGCCGAATAATGCGAGCATAGATCGGCTTCGCTAATGCTAACCGCAACATGATTCTCGGTTTTGTCAGACGTATGGTTGACCGTCGTATCAGGCAAGCGAACCTCGCGTCCTGTTAGCGCGCCAATCTCATACGCAACACCTAACATGCTTAGGCAATCCGAGCGATTCGGTGTCAGGTCGAGCTCCAGCACTTCGTCGTTAATGCCGAGCACATCAGCGATTGGAGCGCCGATATGCGTCGATTCCGGCAGCACGAGAATGCCTTCCTGTTGATCCTTAGGCAGCAGCTTGTCGTTCAGGCCGAGCTCCTTCGCCGAGCAGATCATGCCTTGCGACTCAACGCCGCGCAGCTTCGCCCGCTTGATTTTGAAATCGCCAGGGAGCACCGCTCCGATAACGGCCACAGGCACGCGTTGACCAGCATCGACGTTTTTGGCGCCGCATACGATCTGAAGCTCCTCGCCTGTACCGACATCGACCTTGCACACATTCAGCTTATCCGCGTCAGGATGCTTCTCCTTCGACTTCACGTAGCCGACAACCACACCGGTAACGCCTTTATTGCGGGATTCCACGCCGTCAATCTCGATACCGCCGCGAGTCATTTTCTCCGCCAGCTCTTCGGCCGTGAAGCCTGCAAGCTCGATATATTCATTCAACCATTTATAGGATACTTTCATAATTGGCTAGCTCCTCTCTCTTCGTCACATTCTCGCAAATTGGCTTAGGAAACGCAGATCGTTCGTATAGAAATGACGGATGTCGTCAATGCCGTACTTCAGCAGCGCGATACGTTCTACGCCCATACCGAATGCGAAGCCGCTAACCTCTTCCGGATCATAGCCGCCCATTTCAAGCACTCGCGGATGTACCATGCCGCAGCCGAGAATTTCGAGCCAGCCCGTTTGCTTGCACATCCGGCAGCCGTTGCCGCCGCATTGCACGCAAGTAACGTCAACCTCGGCGCTTGGTTCAGTGAACGGGAAGAAGCTTGGGCGAAGACGGATTTGCGCTTGCTCGCCGAACATTTGCTGTACGAATTGAAGCAAAGTGCCCTTCAAGTCGCTCATGCGAATGTTGCGGCCGATGACCAGCCCTTCGATCTGATTGAATTGGAACGAGTGAGTCGCATCGTCGTCATCGCGGCGATATACTTTACCCGGGCAAATAACCTTGATTGGCGCGCCATTGCTCGCCTTCATCGTACGAACTTGAACCGGCGACGTGTGTGTACGCATTAAGATATCGTCCGTAATGTAGAACGAATCCTGCATGTCACGCGCTGGGTGATTTTTCGGCAGGTTAAGCGCTTCGAAGTTGAAATAATCGGTCTCAACCTCCGGTCCTTCAGCAATCGAATAGCCGAGGCCGATGAACACGTCCTCGATCTCTTGCGCGACCTTGTTAAGCGGATGCACCGAGCCTGTCGGCAGCGCTTTGCCTGGCAAAGTGACGTCGATCGTCTCCGCGCGAAGACGGTTATTCGTCTCCTCCTGCTGGAACGCTTCCTGCTTCTGCTCGATTACAGATTCAATGGCAGCGCGGACATCATTGCCGACTTGACCGATAATCGGACGCTCCTCGGCGCTTAGTCCGCCCATGCCGCGCAAAATTTCCGTCAACGCGCCTTTCTTGCCCAAGTACTTGACGCGCAAGTCGTTCAACTGCTGCGGATTTTGCACTTGCTCAAGCTCCGCAAGCGCCTCTACGCGCAGTCCTTCCAATCTTTCCTTCATCGTTATCGCCTCCGTTTGTGTACTTCCATCCAGCCCTATAGGCACAAAAAAAGGCCCTCTCTCCCCGAAGGGACGAAAGAACCGTGGTACCACCCTAATTCGGATCGCTGCCAAAACTAAATGTCAGGCAAACAATCCCTTAATCCCATAACGGCGGGAACCGGACACTCCCTACACGCGCGCTCTGCGTCATAACTCTTGACGTAAAGGCGTTTCAGGCGTCTGCTCAAGAGTGAACTTCGGCAGCCTAGTTTCACATAAACGCTCTCAATCTACGGCGTCTACTCCCTGTGCGAAAGCACTGCTTACTTATCTCTATCATCGCTTTCAAGCCATATTAAACATTAATCTTTATTATATGCAATAAGGCGAGCGGTTGCAACCTCATTCGCATTAACGAATCGTCTGAAGCTAGCCGCTGCCATTAGGCTAGCTGTCAATACGCATCATCATCTCTTCAAGCAGCCGAATTCGAGCGAAGGAAGCTCGCAACAATCCAATGCCGATCTCCGGATATAGCCTAATGAGCCGCTCCACTTGATCGCCGGCAAGCTTAAGCACGCGCACCTCGCCAAGCAGCGATTGCGCCGTTACCGACGAAGCCGTGCCATCGAGCGCTGAGGTTTCGCCGCATACATCACCCGTTCCGAGCACGCCGATCGTCCCCTCCCAGCCTGCCGCCGAGACGCTCGTCAGCTCGACATTGCCTTCCACGATCACATACATCGCAGGGTTCGGTACGCCGCGCTGCAAGAGCGGCGCATCATCCGGGTACAACTGCTCGACGGAAATATTAGCGATTAGTCCAAGCTCCTCCAGCGACAAGTCTGCAAAATAAGGGACCTGCCTCAAAAACACGACTTTATTCAAACGGGTCATCATCTGCTGGTCGCCCATATCCCCTTGTCCCCCCTCGGCTGCTGTAATTGAAATCGCTGCGTGATCGGGCTCGCCGCCCGTTAATGCACCGGAAGCGATTTCCCGCCACCAGTCGTCCCGTGAAGTCAGAGCCGGTTCAAGCATCGCAATGGCGGCCTCGTCATCATTCACTTCGCCATCTTCATCGCTCTCCTCGTGCGTACTCACCATAAGCTGGGAAAGTCTTCTATCCCCTATGCCTTCTGCAAGAACTTCCCAAGCATTGCTTCGGATTTCTTCGTCGGGATTGTCTACCGCCCGCTTAATCGTATCAACGACCTGCTCATCGGCAAGCGCCGCGAGCACACTCCACGCACCGTCGAAAATGAATGCACATACCTCTTTATAACGAAGCTCCGCGAGCGCCGCCAATTCCTCCCTACCCAGCTGCTTCAGGGCAATCGAGAATTTCGCGGCCACATTCAATTGGCTGATCCGATCGAGCACATCCTCAATCAATGTCGTTCGAACCTGCTCCTCGGGCAGCAGGACAGCCAAAGCCGATACGGTTGCTTTCCATCGCTTCGCAGACGCTTCCGGCAAGCTCGCCATCAGCGGCTCTATCGCTTCACTCCCCATATGAATAAAACTCTGCGTCGTCGTCCTAAGCATCTCTTGGTCCATCAACGGTAGCTTCTCAAGAAGTTTAGGGATAATCGCGATATAACCAAGCTTCCCTAAACACTCGATGGCCGCGACACGTGATGCGGGATGCCCTTCCCAGACAAGCCTTTCCACCTTCGGAATGAACGTATGCAGCCCCAGCTCTGAAATGACCGGGCATAGGTATACGGACGTTTCGTCTCCTTGATCCAATATCCGGTCAATGACCTCAGAGCAAGCCTCGATGCTCGGCTCATTATTGAAGCTGTACATGGCCTTTACCGCCTCGGCGACAACGCTCGGATGACGATCCAACAGCTTTTGTCTTAAAAAATAAAAAGCATGATGCTCCAGATGCTTCATTCTCGCAATCTGACGGACTCCCTCCGCACGCATCTCGTCATCCGGATCTTCGAGGAAAGCGGCGACCTTCGCCATCGCGACGAGATCCGCTTTCTCTAGATTCATCGCTCTGACCGCAGCAACGCGAATCCGCGGACTCGGATCGTCCATCATCGTAAGCAGTTCCTCCGCATCTCGCGGGTCCTGCATCCTGCCAATGAGCTGAAGCGCAATTTCTCTAGCTGTATCGTCCTTATGTTGCAGCAAGCGTCGCACTTCCGTCATAGCGGTAGAGTTCCCGACAAATTCTTCGAAGGATTCAGCAAAATCCTGTTCGCCGATCGACTGCACGCTATTCACAAGCTCGTTCATATAGTGTCGTCTGCCGAGCCACGCCAGGACGAACAGCAGCAACGCTACGCCAAATCCGACAATGGACAAAGCCGTCCATGACAAGCGTAAACCCGAATGCAGGAACAATAGACCCGCTCCGATCAGAATGCCAGCCGATGCCGCAATGCCTTGCGCCGCATACCTGTAGCTGTCCCTTTGCGTGAGAGGCAGCGTTTTGAAAAACAACTGGTAGGCGGGCTCGGCCCAATAATAATAGAGCAGATAGATTAGGATATAACCTCCGGATATGAAAGGCAGCGCTGCCGCACCGCCGATAAAGATGGAGGCCGCCGCGAATGAAATAATGTTGACGGCGGCTATCGCCGTCAGCATTTTGCTTGCGCCGAACCTCGCCATCAGTTTCCCCGATACGATCTGCAATAGGAAAGCGAGTATGTACAGCACCATCGTAATCATGCCAAAGTAACGGCTGAATGATTGCTCATCTGGATAGGAGTGCTTTGTGACAATGAGAAGCTCGTATTCAATCAAGAAATACAGAGCTGGCATCAGCGACATGATTAATATAACAATTAATAGGAAAGGTGAACGYAACGCATGCTTGAACACCGTTCCGGTTGAAACCATCTCTTCCTCTTCCCGATCGGACTCAATCTTAAGCGACAATGGAACGAGATATTGGGTGATGACTTTATTGTAATTGCCCCAGGAGACCAGAAGAAACACGGCGCCAACGGCATAAATTACGGCAGGTCCGAACACAAGGCTGATTAATTGTGCAAGCAAACCGGCAGTAATACCGCCAAGCGTGGTCGCTCCGATGAATACCGGCATCAGCCGCTTCGCCTGCTGGGTTGAACATAGATCGACAGCCAGCCCCCATAACAGAATCGTTTGCTGTCTGACGACAAAGTTGGACAAGATGAACATCACGGGATAAAACCATTTGAATTCAACGCCAAAGCTCTCAAAGCTCATTAAAATGATAGAGTTGACTACGACGATGCCGATCATAGTCCCGAACATGACCCGCATGAGCTGCGGCTTTGAAAGCTTCCCCGCAAGCCACGACAGCAGCCATGCCTCGAGCGGCAATAGAATCGCTTCTATGACATAAACATAGGAAAGATAGTCGCTGCCGAACCTCTGATTGAACAGCGCCATAAACCCGTTATAATTCAGCGTTTCCGCTATTCCGCAAATGAAGAATACAGGAGCCATCATAAGCAGCTTACGGTAATCTTCCGGCCTGGAATTAATAGCGCGCAACAATTGTACTGCTTTCATAGCGATTAAACCTTATTCCGGACGTTAATCTCCCGGATTTCCTCTTCTTCATAATACGCCAAGTATTCGTCTATTCTCGTAAATGGCACTCCTATTTTCGCGGTATGTTCATCATGTGCTAGTCTATCGGATCGTAATTGTTCTACCGCCATTATAGTTGTTCCTCTCCTCTATGGTCTGATTATACCGCTAGTGTGCCATTCCAACCTTCGACAGCGCCTCTTTGGTAATATTCATCGCACAAATAGAAGTAGAGCTTCGCCGCTTTGTCGAAGCGGTTCACCTTAATGACTTCAATAAAGGTTTCCCTTGCATCAAAGAACCGCCCTTCTTGGCAGAGCGTAACGCCTCTCTCAAACATCGCTTTCGTTCGTTCCTTAAGCGCGCGTACCGAGTCCGAATCGCCTTCGTATACGTCCACAAGCTCAAGAGGCTCATCCTTGCCATCAATTCTGACTCGGCCAAGCAACCGGTGACGGAACCTTTCAGGCGATCTCAGTTGATCAAAAAAAGTACGGGTAACGAGTATCGATGCGCCCATCGTATCGGACATGCGTTCCAGCGTCGCCGTAACGTTGACGTCATCGGAGATCACGTTTCCTTCCATCCTCTGCTCCTCGCCTACAATGCCCAGCATGAGCGGGCCTTTGTGAATCGCCATGCCCATATCAACCGGCGAATGGCCGGATGCCAGCAAGCTGTCGTTAAACGAAGACAATTCTCTGCGGATCGCTACGGCTGCTCGAAGCGCGTCATCCGAACGGGCAGGGAATAGCGCCATAAAGCCTGCGCCTAAATATTTACTAATAAGACCTTCTTCCTTGCGGACGAAAGGACTGAATCTTTTTAAGAACGAGTTCATAAAATCAAAGTTTTGCTTAGGCGTCAGCTGCTTGGACAATTGATTGAAGGAGCGAATATTCGCAACCATAACCGCCATATTCTGCTGAACCTGATCCCCTAGATGGATGTCTGTAATGCCTTTCTTTCCTAGGTACTTGAAAAACTGCTGCGGAACGAAACGATGCGATGCTTCGCTGAACGATGTGATGTCCTTAATATAGGTGCGGATATGGAGCGCCATTCGATTGAACTGCTCGCCCAAATCGCCCACCTCATCCTGCGCGCGGATATGAACCTTAACGTCCCAGTTACCGTTCGCCATTTCCATAACGCTCCTGCGGAGCTTGCGCAGCGAAGAGAGCAAATAATAGGTAACGGCCAATACAAGCACGATAACGCCGATGCTGATATAGCCGATATTGCGCATGACGCTCATGTAGATCGTTTGATTAGCTTGGTACAACACATTCATGTCTCGTCCTGTCTCATAAATGCCTACAAGCTTGCCCGTGGAATCATAGATCGGACCAATTGCATACAACCACTTGCCCGTGGTGTCTTCCCATCTGCCGGATACGATCTCACCCGTCTTGACGACCTGCTGGTCTGCCTCCTCGAGCTGGAAAGGCTTGTACATATTGACGCCGTCATCGTCGTCCATCATGATGAACATTTCGCCATTCTCATATTTGTAGAGCGTACTGTACAGTCCTTTGCGATTCGCCGCATCCTCGCTTTCGAACAAGAAGTTCATCTTCTTGCTGATCGCCTGATAATCCTCGTTCATATAATCCCTCGGCGAAGTTAGACGGTTAAGCTGATCGCCGTTAATAATGTTCTGTCCGTTGCGCGCCAAGAGCGAAAGCTGCCGCTGCATCTCGTCTTCCATCCGTGAAGAGAAGCTGTCATAGATGAAGTTCGATAGCAGTACCATGGCGATTACGAGAATCGGAACGATAGCGAAAACTTGCTTGAAGAACAAGGAGATTCGGCGGTTAAGCAGGTGTATGTAGATCATCCGTACTAGAAGGGCGACCACGATTAAGAACAGAGCCCCGGCGGTCCAAGTCAGCCAGCCCTGCCAAATCGACGAGCGGTTATAAGTGAGGTGAGTGATCGCCTCAGCAGCCGCTTTGTCAGCGCTAATAGTAATAATACGATCATCCAGTGCCATGCTCAGACCGCCGGCAGCATCGATCGTAACATCCATAATTTCAAGATTTTCGGCATCAGGAGCTAGACTGGCGAGGTCAGCCTCGGCAATGTCCGTGCGGAGATCGCTGGAGTCCGCAGCTTTCATGCTCGTAACGGCGTTCAAGAGCCTATCGATAAAATAAAGTCTGCCGTTCTCGTGCAGCTGCAGCCGCTCGGGGAAATTTTTGCGGGTACGATCCATCGTATCAAGCGGGTACACAAGCTTCGTGCTGCCATCCTTCAGCACATTAAAGATCGCGCCGCGTTTGGATGAATAGAAGATTTGTCCAGGCTCGTATCCGACGATCTCGGACATATAACGATTCTTTTCCATTTCAAAACTAAATAGTTCTTCGGGAGCGCTATCCTTTGCGGATATTCGGTTAAGCGTAATTCGGCTCTGCTCATCAAGATAGAAATACACCGAATCCCCACTGACCTGCACGCCTTTAATTTGGCCTACACGCTTATTCGTCCCGTCGCCTTTAAACGTATACAGCGTAGTCCCGACGGAGTCTCCCGGCAAGTATTGGATAATTTGCTCCTCTTGCACGTACAGGCCATACCCGTCCAACACCGTTTCAAGGACGTACATCGTGCCGTCAGGCGCTGTTGCTACATCCGTATAATCATGACGGGCGCTGCTGTCCAGACTTTGTTGTAATTGCTCCTTCATCTCGCCGTTGCCGTTAATGCGCGTCAATTCCTGCCTGGAATCGCCAATAACGTCCAAGCTTCCATCAGGCCCCGCTGACGCGCGCGACAAATAAGAGAGTGACGCTTCCTTCGTATATGGCAAAGCTTTGAACTGATCTATATTCGGATAGATCCAGAATCCAAGCCCTACAGCTATCAAGAGCAACAACACAATCCCCAAACCGGACTTTCGCATGCGCACCATCGCTTTCACTTGCATATTTTTTCTATTTCTATAGTACTACATGATACGTTATTTTACATCCCTTTCCTTGCGCGGAGAACATCGAATATTCCCGAATTTCGCAGGTTTATGTTGATGGGCTTAGCCGGCATATAGTACTATTAATAATAGTATAAAATGGGAGAAGCGATTCGGAAAATAATAGATTCGCTCTCGCGGAAAGGAACGTTATGGGACAACTCGTATGCGGTGGAGCAACGCTAAAATGCTCCTTCGGAGCCGCTCCTGGCATGCTGACCGTCTTGCCGCAGAACATGGTGATGACGTCAATGCCCATTGCCAACATTATGGACAACAAGCCTATGGTTAATATTCTCCCTTTCGGCATGTGCTCGTCGTTAGCCAATCCAACCGTGGCTTCGGCAACTGCCGCAGCATTTGGCGCATTGACTCCTATGCCCTGTATTCCGGTAACTGCCGCTCCATGGGTACCCGGGTCACCAACCGTGCTGATTGCCAATATGCCGGCGCTTAACAACTCATCGAAGTGCATGTGCAATTGGGGCGGTGTTATCGAAGTTGTTAATCCCGGTCAAGTAACGATACAGGTGCCTTAGCTATGATTGAGTCCATTCTTAAGCCGATATTCAAACCGATCAAGAAATACGTAATGAAGCCGATTAAGCAAGCTCGCAAGCTGCCTAAGCTGCTGTTGAAATGGCTTCGCAAGTTTCTCGTCACGGCCATATTCGGCCCTCTCCGTTCGCTTAACAACTATGTCAAGCTGGGAAGCTATTATATTGCGAAGAAGCTGATTGCGCTTGTTATCGTTTTAACGCTCATTATTGTTTATTTCGGTTTCATCAGTCCGCCGCCGTTGTTCAATAAGTGGTTCGGCAAGACGCCGGAGCTGTCGGCAACGGCCGCTGCGGACAAAGGGTTCACCGGTACGGCTTCTATCACTGATCCAGAGGGCAATCTTCTGTTCGAGGGCCAATTAGCGGACGGCTTGTACACGGGCACTGGCAAGCTCTACTACCCGAACGGAAACTTGAAGTACAGCGGCGACTTCGACAAGGGCATGATGATGGGCCAAGGCGAGCTGTACAACGAAGATGGCCTTTTGCTCTATAAGGGACTGTTCGCTGCCGATCAGTACGCTGGCGCGGGTACGGCATTCTATCCAAGCGGAAAGCCAGCTTATGTTGGATTGTTCGCTGCAAGCCTGTACGAAGGCGCGGGAACGACCTATAAGGAAGACGGCACGGTCGTATATGCGGGCAACTTCATGAAAGGCCTCTATCAAGGGGATGGCAAGCTATATAGCGGACCTGAGAAGCTGCTGTACGAAGGGCTGTTCAATAATGGCGTTTACGAGGGTGCAGGCAAGCTCTATKACAGTAACGGAGTTCTCGCCTATGAAGGAAACTTCACGGCCGGTGAATTGACGGGACCGGGCAAGCAATATTTTGCATCAGGATTCGTCAAATACGAAGGCGATTTCGTGAAGGGCGCTTATCACGGTACAGGAAGCTCCTTCAACGAAGCCGGCTCGCTCGTCTACGCAGGAGGTTTCGCTTCCGGCTTGCCGAACGGGATCGGCCAAGCGTACAACGCAAGCGGAGGCATTGTGTACGACGGCAAGTTCGTCAATGGCAAATATGAGGGCGTCGGTTCGTTGTTCGACGCCGACGGCGCACCGATCTATAAAGGGTTCTTCCGTTCCGGAGGCGTGTATGCGGAAGGGTTCATGAACCTATCGCTTGTGAAGCTGCAAGAGACGTTAGGGGTGGCCGACCCGCCGCCTCCTGCCGAGACAATCCCGCCAGTCGAGGAAACACCACCCGTTACGGACACGCCAGTAGAAGGGTCCATAGATGGCGAGCAAGTTGGAGACAATGGCGGTACGGGAACGACTAGTACTGGAACTCCGACAGCTACGGATGCGCCATCAGACAGTTCAGGTACTCCTGCTGAGGAGACTGCTCCGGAGAATGAAGTCCAAGCGCTTAGCGCCGGATCGAACAATGCGGTGACAGATGCAGCATCTACCGAATCAGATGTCGCTACCGGATTGATTGATGGGCTTGAGGAAGAGATCCTTCCTATGTCGCTTACCTTCAGCTCCGCTCAGCTTTCATTCGTGCTTGAAGTCGATGCCGACAATCCGGAAGCCTACTACGTTCGCAAGCTGACGACATGGAACAGTATCGTAATGGAGCAAACTTATCAGCGGCTGCTGGATGCCAAAGCCGTCTCTTCGAAGGAGAAGCTGCCGAATGGCCGAACAAGCATCATGTTCAAATCCGGCAACGCCTTCCTGACCTTCCTGCTGAACAAGGATAAGCCGGTCAGACTTGAGATCAGCTACTATAACCCTGAGGATGCGGAGTAACTGCTATCCAAACTTAAAAAGCCCTCGCCGTAACTATATGGCGAGGGCTTCTTTCTATTTGCACCTGCTCCATAAGTGCGTATACGCTCTTACAGACGCCATCAGTTACTCCAACTATAGCTATTAGTGCATATACGCTCTTACAAGACAAAACGAACGCGCTCCAAACTATGCATCTGCTCAATAAGTGCGTATACTCTACCAAAAAAAAGCCGCGAGATAACGCTTCTCGTGAAGCGTAGTCTCGCGGCCCAATTACATGCTATTCCTCCGAAGCAGCCGCTTCGGCCATTGCATCCGTTAATGAATCATTGTCTAGCTCGCCCTGCTGAGGAGCTGCGCCGAGGCTCTTGAACGCCCACCAGCGTACGGCAATAACCGATGCGGTAGACTCCATATCACCCTGCAGCTTCATGCCGATGCGGAACGTTCCTTTCTCGGGATAAACGATCGTTCCAAGCGATACGTTCGGAATGTCCGGCTCGAATTCCGTTCCCTTGAACACGTCGCTTTGACCRTAGTAGATCCGTTTTTGCGTAGCGTTCACATCGCCCGCCACAGAACGTTCCACTTCTTCCAGGCCGACGACGACCGATACTTGTCCTTCGCCAAGTCCATGGTTGATCTCGTCGGAGACGTAGTTCTTCTTGCCCCGAGAGAAGAAGAAACCTCCCGACTTGCCGATCGACTCCAGCAATACTTCCATCGTGCCGGTTGCAATCTCGTCATACAAGTGCTGCGGACGCGGAATGCCGAGCTTAAAGTCGAACTCATTGCGATCCGGATGATATTGCACATCCAATGAAGGTTTGGCGCCATACTCCAAATCTTCCGTTTCCGCGCTTGCATAGAACTTATGCAGCGACGAAGCGCGCGAAGTCTGGGAGAGTCTTTGCAGCAAAGAGGTGCTCTCGATGTATTCGCCGTAAGGAACGCGGTCGACCTTCTCGATCATATAGGTCGGTCCCATCTGAAGCAGGCTGATCTTCGCCAAACAAATGCTTTGATCCGCCGAACCCTCGACAGCTTCTTCCAGGCTGCGCTCATGCCAGTCCTTCAGAATGCGCTCCGCTACCGGCTCCTCCAGCACTTCAATCACATGTTTCGCGTTGGAATCGAGCGGAATGACCGCGTCGCCGATTGTCAGCTTTGCAGCCGAATTTGGCACCGTCAGCGAAGCGGAACCTCCCGCTTCAAGCGGCGCCTTCACATGGAAGCTGACCGTATATTCCGTTTCCTGCGCATCGCCCGGCTCTGCGAACGATACGTTTTGCCCGTCATGGCCTACCGTAGTGAAGCCAACCGCATCATAGTCGTATTGGAAAGCAATGCGCGGCGTTTGGAGCGTCTTCTCAACGACGAGCTTAACCTCGACAACCTCGCCTGGGTTAACATATTTCGGCATGCGCTGCGTAATACGAACGCCTACATCCTCATAAATCGTCGTCACGTTCTCCAGCAAACGAACGAATTCGAAGGAAGATGGCGCCGGCGCCTCTTCTACGATAAACAAGCGGTACGACTCCAGCACGCGATTATATTCGCTCACTTCATCGGAACGAATCGCCGAGTTGCCGACGGAATGAACCGGCTCTTTGCCCTTCTCATCGTAAGCCACGCAAAGATATACGTTTTTCTTGTATTCATTGTTCGTAAAGCCTTCAATCATCGACAGCTTTAACGTTACCGGGGAAGGAATAACGAGCTCGCGGCCGATATAGTCGATCGCTACGCCCATCTCGACCGAAATCGTCTTGTCATCAACGGCGACAACCTGCATGCCCGACAATACGCCGCTTCCGTACAGCAGGCGGTTCAACAATCTTCTTTTGTCGTTAAAATACTTTTGCTCCGATTCAAAGTCGCGCACCGTCAGCAGCTTGYCGTAAAAATACCGATTTCTCTCAAATGGATACAATCTCGATTTTTTCATCAATTCCCACTCCTTCACGAACTTCATCTATTATTCAAGCTCTGAATCCATCTCAAGGCGAGTATGTATGTCTATTCGCTTCTCCATGCCGACATCGACGATCAACGTATCGTTAGGCATCGTGCGGTTAGGGTTCAGCGTCATGAGCGACGGCTCCGTCAGCACGGTGTTGATGCCAAGGTAAGTATGAAGGTCCAAGTACATCCACGGTTGAAGCATCACAAGCTTCGCTTCCGTATAGGCCGGCTTCTGCTCCTCAATTAACTGCTCGATGACAACACGCTGTTTCTCGTTAGGAGCTTGCTCTGGCCGAAGCAGAACGGTGAAGGTGTAGGGATCGCCGTCGTACAGCTTATCCGTAAGCTCCCTAAGCTCTGCGTTGTCGCGCATGCCCTTCGTCTGGAAATATTCAATAATAAGCGGCGACTGTCCCGTGTAAATTTCGATCGTCTTCATTAGCCCCTGCCTTGTACCTCGGTATCGGTACAGCTCCGGCGCAGCTTTGATGAATGCTTCCACCTGTCCATCGGTCCAATAGTCGTCGGTTTCCAGGCCAAGCCAGGACGACAACCACCTAAGATGTTCGCCTGTCGCCAGCTCCGGATCGAGATAGTCCGACAAACCGTTAATTTCGCTCTCTACCTCGGAGAATAGTGTACCGAATAAAGATAAGTAACGCTCTAGAAAGTCGCGGCTAGCAGGGTCCTCCTGATATACCGCCGGCAAATACGATAAATACGTCTCACGCGGAAAATAAAGCCGCATCGTCTGGAGCAAAGGCGAATGCCTCTCCGTCCCGATCCATTCGATCTTAATCCATAAATACCGTCCTTTGGCGCCAAAAAACAGCGAATCCTTCGGATTAATGACTGGCGGCGACCAGTAATGCGCAAGCGCGTTCAGCTTGTCTCGATACGATAACGACGTATCAGCCAGCCAATCGTCGACCTTGCGATACGCTCCGTTAATGAGACAGCTTTCCTCGTTTAACGTGAAGTAGGACACTCTTAACTGCGTACCGTCGGGAATGAACGCATCAAGCGTCATTTTATGCCATATCGTATCGGCTTCCGCACTATCGTAAGCGCGCGATAACCACACACCCTCTGGTACTCCCGTCTCTTCCATCGCCAGCGTCTGGGGCTGCAGATTCAGCATCGTCACAACGCCCTCGTCACCGTTCAATATGAACATGCGGTCTCTGCCGTCGATAAGCAATTGATCGGCTTTGCCTCGGAAGCTCGTAATTTTCCCTATTGACTGACCGGCTGCATCGAGCCTGACGATAAATCGGTCATCCTCGCTTTCCTGATCCATCTGTCTCGAGTCGCCGATATAGAGCATACCAGAGCTATCGATACATAATCCCGCATAAGGAAGCGAGGGCAGATCTCTCTTCTCTGCCAGATTGCCGCTGTTAGTAAAGGCATACAGCTTAGCGAACAGCGTGTCGAAAATGTACAGCTTCCCGCTCGGGGACAGCGACATAAAGAAAGTCCGGTTCAAATGCTTCAGCTTAGCCCGCACCCGCTGCGTGAAGCTTGGATCGCTCCACACACCGGTCAAAGCGCCGCTATGCGTGAACAGCATTACCCCCAGCTTGCCCCCCTCGGGCACCGTTGGCTCATCGCCGCTCACATCGATCTCAAGCGGTGTCAGCACATAGATGTAGCGCTTATCCGAAGCTATCGCGATTGGATAAAGCGGCATACCGTCCGCTTGCTGGCCGGCACGGGACCACAACGTCTGCCCCGTATCCGTATGATACGCCGCAAGCGTTAAATCGCCAGATCTGTCGGCTGCGAACAGCAGGTCGCCGGAGGCTGCGAGCCTCGCATCGGCGCTGAATAAGCCATGTCCTTGCGTGAACAGCCGCTTATGGTCCGTGTTTCTGCGATCATAGATCCAAAGATCGGCCCGTTCATCAAGCAAATACAACCGATCATGCTCGCCGATCGCAATCTCGCGAATCGTTCCCGTTCCATCCAACTCGCTTAGCTGCAGAACACCGGCAATCCCGTACTTATTATCTCTTCGCACACCGAAGCCTGCCGTGCGCGACTCCAAATTGTATGTGGTGCCGCGCCGCCAATCTTCCTCGCGATTAATCGAGAAATAACGATCCAGTCCGTTCAGACTCATCCCCTCCTTTGCTGCCGTCCGCGGTACGACATCATAGATGCGTGCTGCTTATCAGCTCAATTTCATGACTGCCCGAGAACACAAGGCCATGAGGCGGCAGGATCAGATCGCCGCCCGCGCTCTTCTTCACATGGGCGCCTTCCGCATCCAGCCACAAATCTTGTATGAACAAAACGCCGTTGCTTCCGCTAAGCGAATTATAAATATCACCCTTATACACCGCTCTGCCGAATGTCCAGCCCGGTGAGCCATCGTCTCCGTCAAGCGGCCGCAGCAGCCGCCTTAGCTGCTCTACAAGCCGCTCGCCTTCATCGATGAATTGCGGTTCAACAACAACGACCGCATGAACGGTCACTTTGATATAAACGGGAGGGATAACATGTACCTCGGTCGTGATCAGCCTCCGCGAATCGATATGCTTCCTTACCGTTTGCAAGAAACCGGCGCTTGGCGTCGGCGTCTCGCTTAAGCTGTAAGGAACAACGACAACCGATACTTGCCCGGCAGCCCGCTCTCTCGGATAATCGGCAAGTCCAGGTCTGTACAGCGGAATCGCCTGTACTCTGGCAACTGCCGCACCCGGCGTCTCGCGGGCGATCGTCTCGTAATCCTCATCGGTTACAGCGCGGAACGTACGCTTCAGCTCCGTCTGAGCGCGCTGCAGCGTCTCAGCAAGCGTCTCCGCCTCCGAGCCGCCCGCAGCATAGAATGGATTGTCAACCTTAATTCCGTTTTCGGCTTGCACGTTGCATACCCATTCCGTTATAAGACCGGACTTCACATTGCCTCGTTCGCCACCGCCAAGCTCGCAGCCAATCAAGCAAATATTTTCTTCCAAGCAAGACGCTGGAATAGCGCCGCGCTCACCGTTACCGAAGTAGATTCGTCTTCCGACCGGATCATACACATAATGGCGATCGCCGGGTCCTGAATGGTCGAAGTCGTCAACCCGCGTCCAGTCAAACCATTTCAATTCTCCAGTTGCTTCGCTCTCTCCAACTTGCAGCTTAATGGCGTCCTTTTTTTTGCATGGGACGTCATATAAGTCGAATGATTGGCCGGGAAGTCCATTGCTTCGACCGACTAATCGCAGCAGATCGAACTTCGGCATACTTGCGATAATTCGAATCATTTGGCCTGCCTCCGGCATGACGCCGTCTACGCTGCCGCCGAAATGAACTTCCAAATAATCTTTACCTGGGCTTCGCTTCACCGAATACAGCTTCGAGCGTTGTTTCGTCAGATGGTCACTCTTCATGTCCGACGTCTCTTCTTCCTGCCAATACGTCCATGAAAAATCGATATTTTGCACTTGCACGCGGATTTTCCCGAACACGGATAAGTAGGTATCGCTCACGATCGACGTTTGCTCCCCGCCGTGGAAAGGCAAGTCGATCACCTCGCACAGCGTATCCCGTTGAACCGCGATCGTAGTATGAAGCATCAGCTGGCGTATGCGCGGAGGCATCTCGTAACCCGGCTCCTCAAGCGTGCAGCATATCCAATAACGCGCACGATCGCTTGCCGGATGAACCGTTACCGCACGCATTGACGCTCCGACGCGGAACGTCATTTTACCGCTTAGCGTCAAATGCAGCGTCTCGTCGCGCACGATGTCCAGCGGAAGCCAAGCCGCCGTCTCCGTTGCCTCGTCATAGCCGTATACTTTCCATGACAGCCTGGAGGAAGGAGTAATCACAGAAGCTGCAAGTAGCGGATCAAGGAGCTCTGAAGCATGCCTCTCTTGTCCTTCATTCCCAGGTTGCATGAGCTCTATATTGAGTGTGATTTGTTCGCCGGAAATGAGTTCTCGGTCGAACGATATGTATAATTTGGATGATTGCTTCGCATCGGCGCCGAAAGCGTAGTAGACGACATCCGAATGTATATTGGATGCTGTCACATCATTCGCTTCCCGTTCCGTTCTTGTAATGATCCGGTCAAGCGACAGCGGAACGAGCTTAACCGTCGTATCCGTCTCGAACATTTGGTCTTCCGCCATGAGCTTCGTTCCACGCGGCAACGTCGTTTGCTCAGTTACGTTCGTGAACTGAATAAGCGCCTCTGCCGATTGCGTATCTGCCGGCGCAACGCCCAGCAAGTCAAGAAACTTACGACGGTTTTTGTCCGGAACGCGGCTTATGAAATAACGCTGCATCTCGGTCAGCCATGCGAATAATTCAAGGATGGTCATGCCTGGATCATGCGCGTTCTCATCGGTCCATTCAGGAACGCGTTTCGGTATCAGTCGTCTGGAATGCTGGACGATCTCGGCGAAGCTCCGATCGTCCAGCGGCAATCTAGGCAGCATAGGATGCCTCCTTTCCTTGCAGCTTTAAGTCATATCATTATTAATGTGGGGCAGGGATTGCCGTAATCTGATGATGCCCGTTAACGACAATGCCATGGATGACCTCGCCCATTCGCGCGGGATCCCACTCTGTACGCACGCCGTTCTCAATCTTGATGACATGTAAATACAATCGTTCTATGTAGAGCAGCGACCTTACCGAATGAAGCAATGAATGAAGCACCGAAATATGAAGCGCTTCGCCGATATTCCAGCCTTGGCCGTCCGCATTGCCCGTAATGGAATCAAGGAACGCATCCAGCTTAGCAGCAGAAGCCAGCTCCAGCGGTAGCAGCTCATCCACTGATTCCGCCGCAACGGTGGCATGCACCGATATTTCCAGATAAGCCGGCTCGATGACACGAATTGCACCGCCCAGCGATACAAGATTGGAAGCTTTGCGAATAAGCTCACGCTCCACCGTCTTCTTGAGCTCCGGAAACTGTGCCGTACCGCCAAGCCCGCCCGCAGGGAAAGCAACAACCGTAATAGCACCGGGAGTTCGCTTAAGCAAAGCGTCCCGATTGCTTAAGCACTTCACCTTCGCAATCTGCGGATACGCCTCGCGGGCAATCCATTCGACGTCCTTCGTCGTAACTGCGCGACCCCGATGCTTAAGCTGCTGCGGTCCGCGGGCAACCACCTGCTCGATACGCTCCGCATCGCCGCCGCCAATCGATGGCGCGGGATTCGTTACGCTTCGGATGAAGGCGATCGGAAGCTGCATACCTGTAATTTGGTCTGCCGCTACATGACCGCCAGCTCCGGCAGTCGTCTTGAAGCGAATTCTGACCGTCTCCGACTCCTGCGAGGAAGGCAAGCGTCCGTGTACCCCATCGCCGAATTGCAGCGTGCCTCCCGCATGATTCGTCACATAATGTCTATCGTCCGGCCCCGATTCGGCCAGCGAGGCAACAGCCTGCCAGCGTACCCAGAAGCGCTGGATCTCGCCTTCGCCGTCGCGTTGAGCAGCGTACGCCGAGCTTTCGGTTTCCAGCAATCTCTCCTGCTCGAGCGCCGTATATCTCTCAACCTCATCCACCCATACTTCTTCGTCGATGAAAGCGGTCTGTGTCAGCTGTACGAATCCGTCAAGCGGAATGGCAAGCTCTCTCTCCTGACTGACCTGCTGCCTGGCTGTCACCGCATTCATATCAATGCGGCTAGCAACCGGCAGCTGCGGATACGTTCCGTCCATGCAGCCGTCGCGATTAATCGCCCGCAGCCAGAACCGCTCGCGTCCGAACAAGCTTGCTTGCACCATCGTCTGCGGTCCTACCCATTGCAGCTCTCCGCTCGATGTAAAACCATCCGTGCCGTCCGTTGTCTTCACAGGCAGCCAGACGAGCCTGCCGTTCTGCGCGCATAACGCTTCCCACTCCACCCAAGGTGGCTGATTGCGGCCTGCGAATGGACGATCAAGCTCGAAGCGTGTCCGCAGCGGCCCTTTCGTCGGGGCTGTATCGAATGAAGCATACACGGTCGGCTGCTTCGTTGCCGGCGGCTCGAACAGCTTATAGGCTGCTCCTCCCGCTCTCGCCTCCTGCGTGCGTTCTCTCACTTCGATATTGCTTCTCGTATATAGACTGTCAGGCATGAATAATGCCTGCGAAGGCTGTGCATATGTAAATGCAGGTGAAGACAGCCACGGCGACATATATTCTACGACCGGCGCAATAATCGGATCGGTCTGCAGTACGCGCGCGCGCAGCCAATAATCGTATGAGCCGTTGACGAACGTCTGCGCTATATCTTCAGGACATTCGAATTCAACGGTAAACCTTCTCTCCTCTTGCTCCGGCAGCTCATCGAATAAGGTTCCGAACTGCTCGCTCCCGGGAAGCCGGGCCCAATTCACGCCGTCCCAATATTCCCACTGCACTTTGCGAATATGAATTCTCGGCGGGTCTTTCTCCTCGAAATCATAGGTTCTCATGACCATTTTCCACTTGACCTCGGGGTCTTGGGCCATGCGAAGACGATTAGCCGACAGCTTGGCCGTAAAGCTTAGCTTTACATGGCTCTTGCGCTTCGTGAACGCCTCCTCGCATGACAAGTAAAACACGGAATAAGGTACGAAATGCTCGCCGAACGGATAGAAGCCGTCTGCCGGCACCTCGGTATCATTGAAATACAATGCGCTCGGCTTAATGCCTTCCGTATCGCGATGCGCATCATGCGCCGCGCGTATACGCAGCTTGTCCATCTCCAAATGCTTCTCGAGCAGCGGCGAAGCCGCGTCCGGCAGTTGCTTCACCGTACAACGTATCCAGCGCCCCTTAATGCCTTGATACTCCGTAACTTCAAGCTTGCCCGCCTGCTTCTTATACAAAATAATCGTTTGACCGGCAGCAGTGGCCTCATCGAACTTCACCCACTGGCCATTGCTCGGATACGTCCACTCAACAAGATCGGAAGCGAGGGAAGCGGCCAGCTCCGGCTCCGAATAACGTTTCTCCGAATGATGCACGTTCAGGTAGAAGCGATTAGGACGATCGACAAGAAACAGATCGTCATGACGGATATACATCGAATGCTCCTGTTCGTTCACCTTATAATCGGTATCGAACAAACGCACCTCCGGTACGATTCCCGCTTCTATGCTTTGGCTGTACTTCTCGGCTGAAGTCACAATCCGATCCTTCGCCGGAAGGACGTTAATCCATTCCTGCAGCTTGGCAGGCGTTGCCAGCAGCGTCTTCTCCGTCTCGAACACCAGCGGCTCGCCACCCTCTGGATTCGGCGCGGTAAGCGCCAGTCCTGCCGGAAGATAGACGGGATTCACAGCGCCCTCGCTGAGCCCGAATACAACGGTCGCAAGTGACGGACGCGGAGGCTGCAGCTTCACTTGAATCAGATCAAGGAAAGCTAGAAAATGGTTCAGAGGCGCTTGATTAAGCCGCTCCACCGTATCCTGCAGCATCTCCGACGTTAAATAAGCCAAGCCTGTACCCGCATCCGGATCTTCCGGCGAGAACCGCCATTCCGGCGTATAGTGAGGAGCCATCTCTTTCAATCTAGCCATGAAAGAGGCAACATTGTTCGCATTAATGCTTGGCGGACGAAGGCCGCCGCCCGTTCTTCCTCCATGCTTCATCGCATCGCTTCGCTCCCGTTATTTCGTGCCTTCCTCGAGATAAAAAGGATAGACCTGATTAAACAAATTGTTCGTTGACCGCACCGCATACGATACCGTCAGCAGCACACGCCCGGTATGCTGAGGATCAAGCTGCGCTTTCACCTCGATATCCTTCACCCTGGGCTCCCATATCCGAATTGCATCCGTAACTTCGCTTGATATGAGCCGCAGTGACGTTTCGTCTGTCGTGCCGAAAACGAACTCTCGCAGTCCGCAGCCGAAATCCGGCCGCATTAGCCGCTCCCCCTTCGAGGTGCGAATAATAATTCGAATCGCTTCCGCTATATCCTCCTCGGCATCGGCCATCAAAATGCGGCCTGTCGTGGCATCCACCTGCACAGGAAACTTCCATCCTTTTCCCAAAAAAGAAGCCGACATTCCAGCACTCCCCCTCTTCCGTTTGAACTAAGCGGCTAGTTGATCTTGACCATAGAGCCCTTGAGCGTCAGGATGCCATTCGTCTTCACTTCCATCATCCCGTTCGACTGCAGAGTCAGCGAGGCATCGGCCTCTACCTTCACTTGCGCTCCCTTAAGCGTCAGCGACTTCGCGCCCGTCATCGTCACATCGCCTTGCGAAGTCATCTCGAGCTTCGCCGTATCGCCGCTCTTCACCGTGACTTTGTTCGCGGTGCTGTCCAGCACGATCGATTGTTGCGTGTTCTGCATCGTAATCGATACCTTCTTGCCCTTATCGTCCATTTCAATGCTATGGCCCTTGCTCGTCTTGATCGTAATGCTTCCGTCTGTACTGTTATCGTCAAAAGTAATTTCGTGCCCGCTTCGCGTCTTGATCTTGCGAACATCGTTTTTCTCTTTGCCAGCCGGAGGGGGAGCTTTCTTGCTCCACAGCGTTCCGATAACTACCGGCTGATCGAGTCTGCCCATTAGAAAGGCGACCAGCACCTCGTCGTTGACTTCAGGGACGAACAACGTACCCATATCGTTACCGCCCATCAAGGACGCAATCCGAATCCAATCGGTCTGCAGTTGCCCCTCCCGAAGCGGAAATCTAACCTTTACGCGGCCTAATTTCTCAGGGTCTTTGTTATCGCTGACGATCGCGTTCAAGACGCCGGATAATTGCTCGGAAGGCATAGAGCGCTGGTGCGAATCAAAAAAACCTGTAAAGTTCGAGCTCATATGGCATTCCCCTCCGTTTCGAAATGAACAATGTAGCCGTTGTCCGAATCCATCTTATGTGACACCTTCGTCAATCTCGCCGTATGATTTAGCTTCGTTCCGCCTAACCCGTCGAACTTGATAAGCTCGCCCGGCTTAAGCTCCGGGAAGCCTATGCAGCTGCCATGTCCGCTGACAAGCTCGCGCGACAGTCTCTCCAGCATCGCCTTGGCAAGAGCGGTAGCCTCATCCTGTGAAGTCGCTTGCGTGTAGACGATCTCGATTTTCTTCGCAGAGAGTTGCGCCGCGACGCTCGGACCCGCCTTCTCCATCGTGCCGATCTTCGTTATCGTCTTCGCAGAAGCTTCGATCGGCTCCATTTTGTCCACATCGTAACCTCTGACCTTCACCTCTGCTACTTGGCTGGATGCATCAACCTGAAGCGTGAACTCCAGCAAGCTTTTGCCATATTGCAGTGTAATGATTGGATCTCCCGACGTTTTTGGTTTTTTAAAATAAAGCTTGGACGCCGTCACATAAAAATGCCGGTCGTTATCCATCGCGAGCGAGCGAATAAAGTGGTAATCGCTCACGCCGATCTGTTCAATGGTATTCTTCTTAACGGTCGTCGCATCAATATCGGTCGATAGTCCGTATTCGCCGGCAATTTGTTGAACGATATCGCTGTCCTTCGATTGCGACCACACTTTGGAATGAGACGACTTCATCATCATGAAAGAGCGGTCCATCGCGACTACGATGATCTTAGGGTTCATGTTCGAGCCATACTCGACGTTATAGCCGGTAATCACACCGTCAAATACGAGCCCTTTTTTGTCCGCATAACCAAGCTTTACCTGAAGCAGCTTCCCTACGGCAATCGTCGTCCCGACCCATTGCATGACGTTGTCCTGCCATTTGAAGGCGTTCGCGATGCAGAATCTGGCAACATCCGCCTGCGCATCGGTCGTCTGCTCCACGTCGACCCATTCCAATGCCATATCTAAAAGTCTAATTAATTGCCCATCAATGAGGATGTCGGCTTCAGGCGCAGTAAAACCACCGTATTTGGTCTCTAGTGAATCAAAGGTGTTGGCCGGCATACTCTCACTCCAATCTTGGAATAGTTAAACTTTTACCAGCTGCAAGCAAGCGCGGATTATCGATGCCGTTAGCCTCGGCGATATGCCGCCATGCGCCTGGATCCTCATATTCGTCTGCTRCAATCGACCATAGCTGATCGCCCAGCTTAATCGTCTTCAGCTTCGTCCGGTCAGCTGATTGCCGCGGAATTTCCTGGTACTGCTCCTTCATCGTTTGGCTGCTCTTCATGGACAAGCCGAGCGTTGCTCTTACCGGTACGCCCGATTCCAGAAACATCGTGTATCTTTGCGATATGGAAGTGACGACACCTTTGAAGTCAAGCGAGCCCCATACGAATCGGCAAGTCGGGGGAGCATGAAGATCGGAATCAACGTCCATCATGCCTACAATGGCGGAAGTAATCTCCCTAACGTCCGTGCCGAGCTCGTAAGTATCGAAGAACAGACTAAGCGTCAAGGTAGAAGCATCGCCGCCGACAAATTGCGAGATAGGCCTTTGTAGACCGGGCACATCATTCTCCGAATATTGATTGCCTACCTCTAGTTCGTATTCCGTCGGGTTGAACATCACGTCTATCGTTTGCGTCCGTTCATGCCAATAGATCCAAAACTGCGCTTTGCTTAAGGCCATAATCAGCTTCCTCCTCTTCTACTCTTCTACTCTTCAAAAGCCGCGCCTGCGCTGCTCCAGCTTCATCTTGCGCTCCAGCGCTTTGTATACTTGATCCGCTATCGCCTCGGGACGAAGCTGCGGAATTTTCATGATCATCTTCTGCAGCTTCTCGGGATCAAGCTCCTTCGGCGCTTCCACCTGAACATGACGCTCAGGCTCCTTCTGCGCCGCTTGCTTGCGTTGATGATGCGCAAGCTGCGGCATTGCGGTAGCCGAGGAGTACGTGCCCGGCGTGGCTGTTCCGCTCACTGCTCCGGCCGATGCCGCTTGGCGAGCAGCGAAGCGCAACCGCAGAGGGCTTGAACCCGCAGCTGGCGTTGTAGCTGATCTTTCAGCTGCTTGCTGCGTTTGGCTGCCCGATTGTGTAAAAGCCTGCTGTTCCGCAGCGTGCTTGCGCACCGATTGCAGCGATAACGGCACGAAACTGCTTCCGGCACGCTGCACAGTCATAGCAGCACTCTTCACAGATGATAAGCTATGGCTTATCTGCGGAGCGGTTCTTTGCTGTATGTTGCGAATAAGACGATGAGTCGTACTTGTTTTAAGAGCGGCCATCGCCCCAGCGGACGTTGGCTGCGAAGACAAAGCTGCAGACCTAKCTTGTCCGCTTCGGGCTTGCTCTGATTGCCCTTGTACGTCTTCGTCCGATTTCATAACTGCGCTGCGTCTTCCGATCAAGTCGACTATCGGCGTCTTCAGCGCGGACGAAATGAAGCTGCCCGAACCCGCGCTCGTTTGCTTGGCCACGGTTGCGGCGACATTATTAGCCTTTTGAACTTGCGGTTTCTTCTTCGCGCCAGCGCTCGTTCTCCGCTGGGCAGCAATGGAATGATCAGGCTGAGCGGGCTGTGCTCCCGAAAGCCGTCTATGAATCGTCGCCGCCAGTGACGGTGACGCTTTGGGCGATTGATGAATCAGCTTAACTGTAGAAGAATGACTCGTCTGCTTGCTTCCACGCGACAACTGCAGCGGTGTACTCCGTTGTGATGCTTCGCTTGTTGTTACTGGCACGGAAGCTATTGAAGATGTCACGTTATTCTGAAGTCGCTGGCTAAGTTCCTCAGGCTGTTCTGAAGGCTTAGTTGTACTTGTCGAGATAACTTGTTTCCCAAGCGATTGCCGCAGCACCAATCGCACGTTCCCTTGCACGGGGGCTCCGTTCTTTATAACCATCCCTTTCGCTCTGCTTGAAGGGGGGAGTTGCGGCGCATCGGCTGAATGCCGCCTACTAATACGAGAGTTAATAAGATGGGCTAACGAATTCGTATGCACAACTGATTGCGGTTGCTGTCTCGCACTCGCAAGCGAAACATTCCTTTCAGCCCCGCCTTGGACAGCGGCGCCTGTCTTAATCGAAGCTGTCGGCCATCCCGACGATCGAGCAGCTTGCGGCTTGGCAGCTTTAGAAGCAGGGAGTGAGCGTTGCAAGTCCGTTACGGAACCTCTCGTCACGCCTGCTTGTTCATTGGCATCGCCCTTCGCTTCTTTCTCGCGATGTACGAGCCGCTTCGCAGTAATGGCAGGCAGCACCCGTTTACTTGGTTCTATCTGCGTTGCTGTTGATTGCGGCTTAGCCTCGAACCAAGTCGTATGCTGCCTAAGCAGTCGCAGATGCCCCGGAAGCTGATTAATCGTCACCGACATTTCTCCTCGGCTCGTCATCAGCTTAAGCTGGCCGACAGCTCGTTCGCTCCTAAGTTGCGGCACGTTTGACGTGCTTGCCGCAGCACCGTTCGTTCTCCCAGCATCGTTGACTGCAGCAGGCTTAGCACCCGTTGATTGCGTCTCCGCTTTACTGACCTGCTCCGCTTCTTCCGGGCTGTTCTTCTTTGCCAAATGCTCCAGCTTCGCCGCCGGAACGGGTTTTCCTTTTCCGGACAACCTGCCTTGAACAGCATTTGTTGCCGACTTAGCATCGTCCAATTCTGCCTGCTCCGCTTGCTTCACTCGCTCGGACGCCTTCGCCTCACTCTGCTCCGCTTGCTTCTCCCGCTTAGACGCCTTCGCCTCACTCTGCTCCGTTTGCTTCACTCGCTCCGACGTCTTCGCCTCACTCTGCTCCGCTTGCTTCACACGCTTAGTCGTCTTCGCCTCACTTTGCTCCGCTTGCTTCGCCCGCTTAGACGCCTTCGCCTCACTCTGCTCCGCTTGCTTCGCCCGCTCCGACGTCTTCGCCTCACTTTGCTCCGCTTGCTTCGCCCGCTTAGACGCCTTCGCTTCACTCTGCTCTGCTTGCTTCACTCGCTCCGACGTCTTCGCCTCACTYTGCTCCGCTTGCTTCACT
>NZ_JBFRGE010000064.1:0-39010 GCF_052115185.1 Paenibacillus sp. 2TAB19
TTCCTTCCTATTCTTGGTGTCTATCCGTTTTTGCAAAAGTATTTTGTATCCGGCATGATGTTAGGTTCAGTCAAAGGCTGATGCGGTTTTTCGGCCGTCACTTTATTAATCGGACTGGCGGCCTTAAAATAAGACTATGATAGACGGGGGTATGGGAATGAATAAGAGCTATAAACTGATTATTGTCATGTTCGCAGCATTATTATTGGTTGGAGGAGCACTATCGGCTTGCAGCAACAACAGCGGCAATAACGGAACGGCGAGCACGAACAATGGTAAAGCGGAAGGAGAAGCTTCCGGCAATAACGGGACAGAGGAACCGGTCGAGCTGACGATGTTTGTCGATGCCACATGGTATCCTTTCCAGGACTGGAAAGGTGAAATACCGGAAGCGATTACGAAAGCGACAGGCGTTAAGCCGAAAATTACGGTAGCTACGGATGACAAACAGCTTGCCTTGATGGTCGCATCGGGAGATTTGCCCGATATCGTCGTTTCCTTCAACTTCAAGCTTATGTCGGATGGCAACATCAGCCTTCCTTATAACGAGATTTTTCCGAAATATGCCCCAAGCGTGAAGTTTGATCCGGTCAAGGAGCTCGTCAATACGGTCAGCGACGGCAACTATTACGCCATTCGGAACGACTTCTCAACTGAAGCGGAGTGGAAAGCTAGCCCATATGCCCATATGATGGTACCGGGGCTTACGCTTCGCAAAGATATTTTGGAGGGAATCGGCAATCCGTCTATTAAAACGCTTGAAGATTTGGATAAGGCATTTGCAGCTGTTAAGGAGAAATATCCGGATATGACGCCGCTTATCCTTAATCCGAACTGGCAACGGCCTTACTTTGATACGCAATTTGGAGCGGTAGGAGGTTTTGCAGATAAGGACGGGAAGATTGAGTACTACCTCAGACAAGATGCCACTCGTAAATCGATGCTGTATATGAACAGCTTATACCGCAACGGTTATGTTACATCGGAAAACTTTGCCTACAAGAATGAATCGGAGACGGAGCAAATGATGGTTTCCGGCAAAGGCTTTGGCTATACTTGGACTTATTCCGGCGCGGATCGTCTCAATGCTTCCAGTAAAGACTCAGGCTTACAATTTGTTCAGCTCGCCGAGCCTCTGGGAGCTGATGCCAAGGTTGTTAGCACCGGAACCGGCGGACTTGGCATGTATGTGTCGAAGGACAACAAAAATGTAGAAGCGACTGTGAAGTTCCTTGAATATTTGTATTCTGAAGAGGGCTGGCGTACAGCGGAATGGGGAATTGAGGGACAGGACTGGACATGGAACGAGGCTGGATACCCAGAGTTCAACTATAATGTTCAGGATTTGGAGACGCTTAAGGAAAAAGGCGTTTATTGGTGGGGTGTTCCAACCGAGACGGGTGTCGGAATGGCACTTGGAACCTTTAAGAGCGGATCGGAAACGACTCGTCAAGGCGAAGCCTACTCGAAAATCACAACCTTCAACCCGGCAATCGGCATGATTAATCCGGATACGGATTCTCCCGAACAGATCATTCGTACCAACATTGACAACATGGTAAAGACGGAGGTTACGAAGGTGTATTTAGCGCCTACGGAAGCCGAAGCCGTCCAGGCATACGAAGAGATACTGAAAAAAGCGGAGAAGATCGGAATGTCGAAGCTGGAGGCTTGGGCAACCGAGCAATACGGACCATTAAAGGAAAAGTATGATAGCTTGACGAAATAAGAGGCCGCTTATAAGCTCATATGGAAGGTTAGCCCGCAAGGGCGGCTTTCCGTATGAGCTCGCTTGCTTCCATTTTGTTTTTCACCGGGGAGATTAGTTAATATGCGCATTAGTACTAAAATGGTTGTTGGCTATATTTTTCTTATCGTTCTCCCGTTCCTTATTTTTTCGGCGTTTGTCTATAATCAGCTCTATGGACGCTTGATTACACAGTATCAACTGACCAATCAGCAAAATATCGAACAGCAAGGGGGGAATTTGGAAGCCAGTCTGTCTAAGATCGAATCTTTGTATTCCATCTACCAAAATAATACCGCCTTGCTTGACTTCTTGCGGGGGGATTATGTGTATGACAGGGATCTTATTTACTCGTATTTAAAGGAGATCAGTCCAGCCTTTGCATTCGCGTCTCTTGGGGAGCCAATGGTCGAGCAGCTTGTCGTGTACCCAAAAACGCAGAATAGGTTGTTGTCTTTCCCGGAATTCGCGGACTATTCGGAGATAGGGAGCAAGCTCAGCAGCGAGGAAAAGAGAAAGCTGCTCCCGGCAAAGGGGTTGTGGAAGAAATCTAACAACGCCGGGTCGGAGCCTTCTTTGGTGTACTACCACAAGCTTTATAGTGAATCGTATACCAGTGAGCTGGGTATTGTTGAAATTACTGTAAAATCAGAGCTCATAGAGACGTTTATGAAAGCGCTTAGCGCGATTCATCCGCAAAATACGGTTATGCTGATGGATTCGGAGGGCATCGTTTTCAGCTCAAGCAGGGAAACGTTCATCAGCGCTGGGCTGCTTGCGAGGATTAAAACCTCGGTTCTGAGCAGAGATGACCGTACATTTCTTGTTGACGGAGAGAGACTTATGGTTAATTCCGTACAAGTGCCGCGCCTCGGCTTAACCGTTGTTGAAATCAACAAACAAGACGCCTTGTTCCAATTTTTGTGGACGAAGCTTTGGCTCGCAGGCGCTGGAATCGTCCTTCTTGGTTTGCTGTCGGTCTTTTATTACGTTTTATTGTCATCGCTTACAAAGCGGATTTTGCTTCTGTCCCGGCATATGCGCAAGGTAGGCTTGGATGATATTGGAACGCCGTATGCGGGAAAGTTGGGCAAGGATGAGATCGGCTTCCTCATATCCAATTACAATGCCATGATCGGGCGCATYGATGAACTCGTCAATCACGTACAGAAGGTAGAGCTGCTGAAGAAGGATGCGGATTTCAAAATGCTGCAAGCGCAAATCCAGCCTCATTTTTTGTACAACACGCTGGAAACGATGCGAATGCTTGCAAGGTCCAATAAGGATTATACGGTAGCTGAGATGGCCTATTCCTTAGGCAATCTACTTCGCTATAGCTTATCTCAAAGTGATGATACAACGCTTGGGGAGGAGCTGGAGCACGTCAAGGCTTATATTGCCATTCATCAGATTCGGATGAGGGATCTTCTGTTCGAGCTTGAATCGGATGAAGAGCTGCTCAAGATTCGTTGTCCGAGATTTATTTTGCAGCCGCTCGTAGAGAACAGCATGATTCACGGACTGACGAACATCCGGGGGACGAAGTCGATAGCCATCCAGTTCAAGAGAGCTAAGGCTGCGATTGAAATCCATGTTACGGATAACGGAGCRGGTATTCCAGAATCGAAGCTGTCCAATCTGCGGCTAAGACTTCAAGGCGGAATAGCTGAGCTCGCTGTAACGACAGGAACGGGCATTGGTCTCGGCAACGTAATCGAGCGCGTGAAGGCGTATTTCGGCAAGGAATCGAAGATGCTTGTCACAAGCGGAGAAGGACAGGGGACGACGTTTACCCTAATTCTGCAAACGGGGGAGATCAAGCATGTTAAGGCTGATGATTGTGGATGACGAACCCATTATACTAGAGGGCATTCGCGATATGATCGAGGAAGAAAACACGCCGTTCGGCAAAATCATATTGGCTAACGATGGAATCGATGCACTGGAGAAAATCTCCTATTTTCAGCCCGACCTTATTATAACGGATATCCATATGCCAGGGATTGATGGTCTTGAGTTCATTAAGCAGGCACAGCAGAAGAAGGTGAAACGGTTCATCATTCTTACCGGACATGATGTATTCGAGTACGCCCGCAAAGCGGTTCAATTGCAGGTCGCGGATTATATGCTCAAGCCCGTTAATCAGCAAGAGCTCGCCGAGCTATTGAAGCGAATCGCCTTGGTGCTATTGGAGGAAAAACAGCACATACCGGAGCCAATATCGTTGAATCTATTAGCGGATTCTTCGCAGAACGAGAATATTTCTCTTATGAAGGCATTTATTGAAACGAATTATATGAAGGATATTTCTCTGCCTGATGTAGCGACAAACCTTAACCTTCATCCAAGTTATGTCGGACAAATGTTCAAAAAAGAAACAGGAGACACCTTTGTCAAATACCTAAATCAGGTGCGTATTGAGAAAGCAAAGCAACTACTAGAGGGTACCAAAGATATGCCGCTGGACAAAATCGCCAAATGCGTTGGTTACGATAACAGCCGTACGTTCTACAAGGTTTTTCGGAAAACGGTAGGCGTTACTCCAGGAGAGTATAGGAAATCAGGTTGTCATTGATGCAGGCTCCTGAACTGCCGCGGTGTCATATCCATAGAAGCGAGGAACAACCGGGAGAAATGGGAACGCTCCATGCCAAGCTCGATCGCGATGCGGGCTGTTGTCCAATCGGTAGTCAGCAGAAGCTGCTTGGCCTTCTCCATGCGTATTTTGATGATATACTGGTGTGGGCTGATGCCAAACGCTGATTTGAAATAACGGAAAAAATAGTTTGGACTGTAATTGAAGTTGTCAGCAATCTGATCGATCGTCAGCGGGCCGTCGGCGTGTTTGTCAATATAGCTCAAGATGTCATTCCAGCGCTCGGCGGCCGGCGAGACGGCTGCTGACGGCTTTTGCGGCTCCTGCTCCCAAATAAATTGAAGCAGCTCGAATATGGCCGCTTTCACAGCAAGCCCAGCGAAGGCGTTACCGCAATGAAAACGCTCGATGAGCCTGCCGAACAGCGTTTCTGCTTGCAATTGATCGCTTAGAGAGATGTGTAGTGGCGTATTTATGAGTTGAAATAAGGGGATTTGCCCCACGGTTGCGTCGAAATGACAAAACATTTGGCGATACGGATTGTCTGGAGAAGTGGAATAAGAAATAAGAGCGCCAGCAGGCAGCACGAACAAATCGCCAGTCCGGGGACTGAAGGTCGAATTGCGAATTTGAAGCGTCCCTTCCCCTTCCAAAAAATAATAAAGGCAGTTATTCGCCGTGATGTGATTGTGATGCTTCCATTCGGAAGGCACTCGGACATGTCCGGCCATTGTCACGTTCACCTGAAGATCCTCGAAATACTTCTTAAGCCGCAATTGATTCACGCCTTACGCCTCCTTTTTCTTTAGATATTATCATATTATGAGTACAAAAGCAGGTTAGTTTTATACACAAAAAGGTTACGTCTTCCTCTCTTCGAAAGCGCTAATTTCCGATATGATCGAATCGATGGAGCTTATCATCACTTAGTTCGATTTATGAAGGGGTGTATCGCATGCATAACGAAGAGGCCGTTGCGGCAGCAGGTGTTCCTAGCCGAAGCCAAGAGCTTGATGTGTATCCGGGTTTCGTTGCCCCGCCAGTAGGTTACGGTGAGGTTGCGTTCTATTGGTGGGTCGGCGAGCCGCTTAGCAAGGAAAGGTTGACTTGGCAGCTGGAGCAGTTAAAGGATCATCATATAACGGGATTGCAGATCAACTATGCGCATAGCGACGAAGGCGGAGACGCCTGGGGATTGACGTATGCGAGTGACCCTCCGT
The DNA here is from genome assembly GCF_052115185.1 of Paenibacillus sp. 2TAB19. Lineage (NCBI taxonomy): Bacteria > Bacillati > Bacillota > Bacilli > Caryophanales > Paenibacillaceae > Paenibacillus > Paenibacillus sp. 2TAB19. The sequence goes on from NZ_JBFRGE010000064.1 coordinate 5,564, forward strand.
TATTTTCTGAAGCATGGTGGGAGCTGTTTGCCTGGTTTGCGGCGAAGGCCGGTACATACGGCATCGCGGGCAGCCTAAGCGACTATACGTTGTGTGCGCCTGGACAGGGGTGGTATACGGATGAGATTCGGGCGCAAAGGCCGGATATTGCCGGATCGAACCTTGCGCATTTGGAGTGGATAGCAGAGGGGCAGAGCAGTTGGATCGAGAGAGAGCTACCCGCTGGCTTGATCTCAGCCTCTGCATTGTTGGAGGATGACAACGGCGGACCGCCGAAGAAGTTGATGAATCTCATGTCCTTCATTAAGGGTGGAAAGCTTCAGTGGGAGAAGCCGGAGGGTAAATGGCATGTATCCATCGTATATGAAGAGCCCAAGCTGCGATCCATCGATCCGATGCATCCGGACAGCGGGGCTATGGTCATTCAGCATTTTTTCGGACGGTTCGAGGAGCGGCTGTCTGGGATAAGCGGCGCCAAGCTGGGATTCTTTTTCTCGGACGAGCTGGATTTCGGCATCCGGGGACGCTTGTGGAACGACGGCTTCAGGGAAGCTTTCATTAACCGCAAAGGCTACGACATCGCGCAGGAGCTATCGGCCTTGTTCATCGATATCGGCCCGCGAACGGCTAAGATCCGACTCGATTACGGGGATGTCATGGTGGCATTATCCGAGGAGCATTATTTCATTCCGGTATTCGAGTGGCATCAGGAACGCGGCATGATTTACGGCTGCGATCACGGCGGTAGAGGGAAGGACATCACCGAATTCGGCGATTATTTCCGCACGCAACGCTGGAATCAAGGACCGGGCTGCGACCAGCCCGAATTTCAAAGCGATTTGATCAAAAATAAAGTAGCCAGCTCCATTGCCCATCTCTATGAGCGGCCGCGGACTTGGCTTGAAGGCTTCTACGGCACCGGCTGGGGCACAACGACGTCAGACGTGACAGATGCTGTGTTTCGCAATTTCGTATCCGGGCATAATCTGCTGACGCTGCACGGTCTATATTACACGACTTTCGGCGGCTGGTGGGAATGGGCTCCGCCTTGCAATCATTTCCGTATGCCGTATTGGGAGCATATGAAGACGCTCATGGCATGCACGGAGCGGCTCAGCTATTTGCTCAGCCAAGGGGTTCATGCCTGCGACGTTGCCATTGTCTATCCCGTTGCGGCTATGGAAGCGGGGCTTGACGGGGAAGCGTCGGTGAAATCCGCTTTTGAAATAGGCGAGCACTTATATAAGAAAGGTATCGATTTTGATTTTATCGATTTTCAGTCGCTAGAGCGGGCAACAATGGAGGATCGCAAGCTTCAAGTGGCAGGAGAAGCGTATCGCGTCTTAATTTTGCCTTCCATGCGAGCTTTGCGTTATTCGACGCTAAAGAAGGCTCAGTTGTTTCACGAAGCTGGCGGCGTTGTTATTGCGCTGGATCGGCTGCCGGAAGCGAGTGATCGAATCGGGGCGTCTGACTCGAAGTTAGACGGTATTGTACGATCCTTGTTCGGCTGGTCGGCAGCAGAGGCTGCTGACAAAAGGGGAAGCCGTTTTCAGATGAGTCGTACAGGCGGTGCTGCCTATACGTTGCATTGTTACGAGGAGGTAGAGGAAGCAATTAACAAGGCTTTCCCGCGTGATTTTGCTTGTCTCATGGAAGAGGATGATTCGCCAATACCTTATGTTATGCATCGCATAATCGGCTTTCGGGATATATATGCCGTATATGGAGGATCGAGTGGGACCGAATGCTTCTTCCGTTGTCATGGTGCAATTGAGCTGTGGAATCCGTGGGATGGATCGGCTTCTAGCCTTCAAGCGGAACGGGTTACGGCTGAGGGCACGTATATCAAGCTGCCGCTGGGCAGGACGGAAATCCAATTAATTGTGTTCGCTGACGAGAAGCGGGTTCAAGCTTCTGAGAGAAAGCATTCGGAGCAGGGGGAAATACGGTCTCGCACAGTGCTGCAATCGCTGAGCTTGGACGGAAAATGGGCATTTGAACTAAGGCCGACGATGGACAATCGGTTCGGAGATTTCCGACAGCCGCCCGAGGAAGGGGTTATCGGAGCGGAAGCACGCCAGTTCCGGTTCGCTTATGAGCTGGCTAGTGGATCGCCACATGAGAATGAGAGACATCATCCTGAATTTGATGATTCCTCCTGGCAGAAGGAGACCTGCGGGTACGGATCTTTTATGTGGCAATTGGGACCGCTTCCTGTTGCTGCTTGTAGTGATGAATTAGAAAGCAGACTCGCTCATATGACGAACGCGCCTGGAGAACATTTGGTTGAGGCGAGCGGTAAGGTTTACGAATGGAATTCATATGCATATTCGACGCGGTACGGTATAGAAGGAGATCCGGGTCATCAGGGCTACCATGGGCTGAAAGGCGAGATAACGGATCATTTTATTGCCATTGGCCGTTCAAGATTCGATTTAACGGGTACAAGGTATGAAATAGAAGAAGGAAACCTTACTTACTTTTGGACATCTTTTGTTGGTGACGGCAGAACGGGCGTACACTTGCGAACCGGAGGAGTTACGCCAGAGAAGATATGGCTGAACGGGGAGTTGATTGAAGGAAAGCAGGACCAGCTCATGATTAAGGAAGGTGTAAATACGGTGCTGCTTCGTTATGGTCGCGCCGGTCGCGGGCATGTCGTATTCGAGCGCACGGATGCTCCCGGCGATTGGAAACAGGAGCTGCCGCTTGCTATGTCCTGGCATAACAACCCGGCTGTCATGGCATATGACGCTTATCCCGGCGCAAGCAAGCCGCCTGCAGGCTGGTATCGCTTCACGGCTCCTCCCGGGCTTGAAGCAATGCAGGTTAGCGCCGCGCATAGGCATATTCGTGTGTGGGTGAACGGGAGTGAATGGCCCGTTGACTCCAATCCTGCTCAAGAAGGCGGCCTCTACTCGTTCCGAGCGTCAAGCACATTGAAAGAGAACGTGATTAGCCTCGTGGCCGTTCGCATAGCGTATGATAAACCTTATTATGGAGGGGCGGCGCTGCCAGAGCCYATACGATTGCAGTGCAGAGCGGGATTCATGGAGCTTAGCGATTGGTCGGCAATCGACGGGCTAACCTGTTACTCCGGCGGAGCCGTGTATCGGCGCGACATCGAATGGCCTACTGGCGATCAACTGCAGGACAGCTTGGCTATGCTCGATCTAGGGGCCGTGTCATCAACCGCTGAAATCCACGTGAACGGTCAGCATGTCCGAACAATTGTACAGGCGCCATGGACCGCGGATATTGCCCCGTGGCTTAATCCAGGCGTCAACACGCTGGAAGTGCTGGTGTACAACACACTCGCCAATCATTATGTGACGATTCCGACTCGTTACCGGGGTGATCTCACCTCGGGGCTGCTGGGTCCGGTCAGACTGGATATTCTTGGAAAGTTATAACATCGAATGCGACTTGCATTAGTCCATGTTATTTTTTTCGGGACCTGTATTGGGTAGCCGTCATCCCGTAATATAGTTTGAACGAATGACTGAATTGTTCCAAGGTTGCAAATCCGATCTTTGCAGCAATGGCACTAATAGACAAGTCGGTTTCTGCAAGAAGCTGGGCTGCGGCGCTCATTCGGGATTGCTGTTTTTTATCCTTGAAGGATACGCCATATTGCTTCTGCACAGTCCTCTCCGTCTGTCGGGTACTGAGACCCAGCTTGTCCGCAAGCTGACTTAGCGTAATGGAAGAGTACTCGTATAAGAAGCAATTCTCGATGGTAAGCAGCCTGCTGTCATCCAACGTTTTGATCGGAACGTTCGTCGGAGAGGAGTTGTCCACCCTATACTGCCGAATCATCTTGGTAACGTTCATTTCCAATATATTCGTTGCCACATGGTGAAACCCGAGGCGCCTCGATGACAGCTCGTCTGCAAGCATTTCGAACAAGTCCATCATATTTTCATTGTCCGGTCCGATCCAGAATGGTGTGTTCACCAGCAATTCCGACAGGAGGATATCCTTATGGTAGCCCTTATGGTAGCTGTATTTGCTTACAGTAGTCTGGGAATCGCCAGGGAGCACTTCGAAGAAGATGCAGTATTCTGCCATAGGATCGCTGTGATCCGGAATCTGCTCATGTGCGACATCCGGACCGGTCATAAACAACGTTCCAGGTGTGAGGGGATAACGCTTGCCATCCGCCACCAGAATGCCATGACCGCTAGGAATGTAATGAAGCTCATAGCTTCCGTGACTGTGGCTGTGTTCGCGCATCGAGCTGTAGAAATAGCCGAACTTCACATACAAGACATTCAGTACAAAGTCGCCAAGCACGAGCTTAATATCCATATTGCCTAAGTTAATAGGGGGCAGGTTCATATCCATGTTCTCCTCTGCCAAAATGCGACACCTCGAAGGTACCTTTGGTCGTCTCAACTGATAACGTCTACATGCGTGTATCGTTATAATTATAGCGAAAAGCAAAGAGTATAGGGAAGTGGGGGAAATAAGACTATGTCAAGGTCAACTGCGCGCATGTTTGAAAAAGGAAATTTTGCTTATTCCTATACCGAGGTACCGGTATCCAACCCCGGATACGCTTGGCGGGACGGCATGGTCTGCGGCAACGGCGAGAACGGTTATATTACGTCAGGATCGCCATATTCGGACAGCTTCATCTTTCAGTATATGTGGTTCAACTATCCGTCGAGAGATCCAAGATTCATTCCTAATGAATTAACGGAGCAGCTTGACGATGCGAGATGGAATGTGTTTAACCAAAATGACCAATGGAAGATTAAGGACGAGAACGGTTCGACGCGAATAAGAACGTTCTACTACAGCTATCATCCCGGGCATCAGGTTAGGTTAAGCGCGGCAAATAGGGGAAGCGTATCCGGCTATGAGCGCTGGACGAATTATGAGACGGCGGAGACGGGCGTGCGTTACACCGATGAGTTCGGAAGGTGGACGAGAACCTCATTCACTTCCAGAGCAGACAATGTTTCGATTACGAAGATCGAGCAATCTGCCAATGGTACCAAAATTAATATGACGATCTCCATCGATGATATTTCGAATATGAGCCGTGCCCGCAACGGCACCTCTGAGATATCAGCACTTCAGTATAAGAAGCTGGTGGATCCGCAGGCTAAATATATTGCACAGGTCGTGCATTACCCGTCCTATGAGGGCAGCGAGCTTCGGAATGCAGGATATGCGGGGTTAACGCAGGTGCTCGTGGTGAACGGCACGAAGAAAAGAATACTGCTCGAAGAAACGAATGAAACGATGAACGTTGGCAGCGAGCAGAATCCGGCGATTCAAATTATAGATGCCGACGCCGTATATCTTATTACGCAATCGAATAGAACGTATGAGATGGGCAGAATTGAAGATTTTGCCGGACAGACGGAACACGCTCTCGTAGAGCAGTTGTTCCGGCATACGAACGATGTCGCGCTGAAGTATAGCGATGCTCAAGGTCCTTTTGATTATTATGCTGCCCTTGCTCCCCATGCCGAGCAGCATGCTGCCGAATTTAATGCTGTTCGTTTCTCGTTAGCCGGCGATGACATGGATAAGCATGTGGATAACCTAGCGCTGATTCATAACCAACAAGCAACGGTATCAAGAATTAATCATGCCTTTATGGAGCAAGTTTACAACCAGGGCCGGTTTGCGATGATATGCTGCGGCGGCTCAAGCGCGCCTCGCTTGTACGGCATGTGGACCGGCGAATGGAATCCGGGCTGGCGCGGCATCTACACCCTTGACGCAAATGTGAACTTGCAGGTCGCGGCCATGAATACGGGGCATTTGACGCATGCACAGTTGGGTTACATCGCATTTTTTCTGCGAAATGCGCCGGACTTTGCATACAATGCCCGCATTGCTTACGGCATGCATGATGCGCTTCAGGTATCCGTCAATTCTGACGGCGACCGCGGCATGCATGTCGAATACGATAACGATTATCCGTTTGAATATTGGAATGCCGGAGCAAGCTGGTGTCTGCTGCCGATTTACGAATACTGGCAATGCTACGGAAATAGGCAAATTCCCATTGTTGATGCGATGAGAATCCATGAGCTGCAGCCGCTGCTCAGCGTCCATGACGGTGGACTTTCCGATGAGGAATTCGCTAACCTTTTGCGAAAGGGATATCTGGAATTGGAGAAAGATATTTTGCTTCCGCTCCTGACGAAGCAGGCTAACTTCTGGGAGCAGATATGTACACCGGAATATTACACGGACAAGAACGGCAATGCTTGTCATCAAAGAGGCAAAGCATCGTTAAATCCAGGCGAGAAGTATATGATTATCCCGACCTATTCGCCGGAAAACAATCCGATTGGCTATAACAGCACGATTACGGCTAATGCGACGATGGACATTTCTGCTGCCAGAGATGGTCTGCTAATGGTTATAACGATGGAGAAAGCCGTCAAGCGCGAAGGCTATGAAGCAGCTGTTGCCAAGTGGGAAGCGCTCTTAAATCTGCTGCCTGATTATAAATATGATGCGGACGGCGCTTTGCGCGAATGGGCGATGAATGAATACACGGAAAATAATAACCACCGCCATCTGAGCCATTTGTACGTTGCTTGGCCTGCTTACGAAACGCAAAACAATAAATCGCTTGCTACAGCAGCCAAGATCTCGCTTGCGAACAGAGACAAATACAACACGAAGGACGCGACCGCGGGGCATGGCTGGATGCATAAGGCGCTGGTTAGCGCGCGGCTCAAACAAGGCGAAGGCGTACTCTCTTCGCTGCTGCCCATGATGACGGACGCCGGTTATTACCCATCGCTGATGACAGACCATGATACGAATCGCAGAAATCATTGCTATTGCACCGATACGTTATTTGGCGTCGTAGCTTCGGTTAACGAGACGTTACTATTTTCGAACACGGGCGAAATCGAGCTGCTTCCGGCATTGCCTTCGGATTGGGAATCGGGATCTATGGATGGACTTATGGCAAGAACGCAAGTTGAGGTAAAGCAGCTTTCTTGGGATCTATTGACTGGAACTGCCAAAGCTACATTGAATTCAAGAATTGACGATAATACCGTTCGTTTAAGCGCTGGTGTTCCTTGGACGAAAGTGATCGTTAACGGTGAGGAAGCCCTTGCAAATGAAGATGATACGGGCAAGTTTATTGTGTTAACGTTGAATAAGGCAATAGATGTTTCGATCGATTTTATTTAGAGCGTTTACTTATGTTGAAGCAACCCGGCTGCGTTTTGCAGCCGGGTTGCTTGCATTATCGGGCACAGAACAACCTAATGCCATACATAAAGTCGAAATTGCCTATTCATTCAATCGGAATTTCGGTTTTTATGACAATGACGCTGCTATACAATGCATAAGAAAGACGATTCAAGTGAGAAGGGAGGCAGGCAACGAGGAGAAGCAGCAATAACATTGTTTTATTAAAGCGCTTACATCGTAGGGTGGTTTCTAGAAATTACGATTCATTAGGAGGTTATGAGATGTTGAAGCGCAAGATCAAGTGGTCTAGCCTGATTGCTGTGACACTAGTTATAAGCTTGATGGCTTCCTTATTTCAAATACCAGTTAGGGCGTCAGCCGACTCCGCATCCATAGAGCAAACCAGCAGTTCGGCAATTGTCTCGCAGCCAGTCATTCAGGAAACAGTTAGTGAAGCGGGCTTTGTACATCCTTCAATAGGTTTCAGCACAGATACTTTGCAATTAATGCAGCAAAAGATAGCGATAGGCGCTGAGCCTTGGGCCAGTGCTTTTGAGTCGTTCCGCAACAGCTCGAGCGGCTCGCTTGACTACGATATCCGGAATCAAAGTAAAATCGATCCATCTAAACCGGCTTATACGAAGATTGATAACGATGCGAAAGCCAAAGAGGCGAAAGTCGATGCTGAGGCTGCCTTCACCGATGCAGTCATTTGGGCAGCGACAGGGGATATACGCTACCGCGAAAAAGCGATGCAAATCATTCGATTATGGTCCCAAATTGATCCGGCTAATCCTAAGGGCTTTACTGATTCGCATATTAGTATCGGAGATGCCTTGTCCAATATGATAAGAGCAGCAGAGCTGCTGCGGTATACTGTCTGTGAGGGTGAATGGGGATGGACGGAGCAGGACACCGCCAACTTCAATCATAACTTCTTAATGGCTTTTTATGACGGTAATTTCTATCATAACAACGGCAGATGGATGAATCAGCATGGCATCATCACTCTTGCATATACGATGGCAGCGATATTTTCGGATAATAATGCCTGGTATCAAGAATCGGTTGAATGGGCTACGACGAATAAAACTGCAACATATAAAGGACAATCGGGAGATATTTATCATCAAATCAGATATGTAACGCAAAATGAAAGAACAGGTGAGCCAGTTGAGCCTCACGTTCAGTTGGTAGAAATGTTCCGCGATATGGGACATGCGTCAGGMAACACTTCTACGCTGTCCATGATTGCTTATATGGCAGAATTACAGGGCACAAAGGTTAATCCTGATCCGGCATCGCCGACATTCGGTGAAATAACCGACGCCTCTAACGGAGTAGGTATATTTGAATTTCTGGATGACCGTATTCTTGCAGGGGCAAACGTATTGGCCCAATATAATCTGGGCTACGACATTCTCTACACGCCGGTTAATATCAGCAATGCCGTAATCGGTGACCCTGCTGGCAACTACGCGGTTACAGTAAGTGATAATGGAAGAGGCTTGGGTTACGCGTCAGAGCTGACTTATGGCTACTATACTCACCACGTCGATCATCCCTTAGATCCAAGCGATGAACGAATCAAATATCTTCATCAAGCCATGGAGAAATTAGGCGGGCTGGGAGCTTTTCCTTCCTATATCCTGCTGCAAGGCACAGAGGATTTGTCTACCGGTACCGTGATTGGACCTCCAATGCCGCTTAGCCAGCCTACTTATTCCGAGGTCAAAGCATCCTATAATCGAATGCAAGCGTTTGATTTCATCGGAAGAAGCCCAACGACGAGTACCAACATTTTTCAAGATCAGGATGGTATGCGATCGGTCTTATATGACGTTCGTTACGAGAATCAATACACTTGGTATGATCTTAATTTGACCGACAGTTACAACAACATAACGATTCGCGCTGCAAGCAACTCCAGCGCTGGCACGAAAGTCGATGTTATCCTTCTGGACAATGTAGCTGGCATTGACCGTGCCAACGTGACGGCTGACGATCTGGCGAAGGGAGAAGTTTTAACCACCCTGCAAGTGCCGAACACGGGATGGTGGACGACGTATGCGACTGTTTCCGGGAAGCTGAACAGGCCGCTATCGGGCAATCATATGATTGCCTTCAAATACTATGGGAGTACGAACTGGCTTTCCTATCAGATCGCGTTCGACTGGTTTGCATTTTCGGATTATTACGCCGGTGATGAAAATATGGCTTTGAACGGCGTACTCACCGAACCGGCAACGGCAAATGAGATCGGTGTTGAATTAGAGGACGGAGGTTCCGTATCCTTTAACAAGATGAATTTTGACAGCGGTAACAATCATGCAGAATTTACGGCAATTACCTCGGATTCAAATGGAAAAATATTGCTTTATAGCGATGAACAGCTGGTTACCACCTATAATTTAATCAATACCAACGGTTCTCTTGTAAAATTCACATCGGAAATACCCATTGCGGACATCGCTAAGATCGCAGGCATTCATGATATCAAGTTGAAATATGAAGGTTCTTCGCCAATGATATTGAAAACGTACCGCAACCTGGAACGAAACCGCTTGGTTACGGAAGAAACGGCGACGACAAGCAAAGCGATGCAAATCGAAGATCAGGCTATCTCTATCGAGGGTGAATTTAATGTTGGTACTGAAGCGCAAAGAGCGTATGTAGAAGCCGCTGACGGCAGCATCATATATTTGAGTAAAGGCGCATTGCAGGTTGATCGGACGAAGGACAGCATCGTGTCGTTTACGGTGAAGTCTAACGGCAAAGCCGACCTTCATCTGCAAAGAGATCGATCAACGACCCCGTTCGCTTCAATTTCGATTCCAGATACGAAGGGTGAGTGGATAAAAGTAAGCACGAACATCTCAAATAAATACGTGAATCCGGATCATTATCCAACAAATTTAAAAAGCGTATTTCTTTCCATAAGCGCAGATGATCAAGAAACGAAGCTGCGATTAGACAACTATGTTCTTGATCCTGCCGAAGCCCCGCCTGTGATCAAGCTGATATCCGAACAAGGACTGGAGCTTCAAACCGTAGACGCCTATGAGAATGGAGAGGATTTTACGCTCCTAGCTTCCGTTGAAGATCCGGATTCCATCAGCGTAACTTTAACAAGCGACAATCCAAGTTTTATGGAGTCTGACTTTACTGCGGAGAACAGCGGGACGCTTACGATGAAGACCGAAGGATTGGCTGCCGGCGAATATGATTTTCATATCTTCGCTTTAGATGATACGGACAACTATGTAGACAAACCATACAAGCTTCGGATCTATCCGGAAGAAGAGTTCCATGCTCCGGATAATCTTGCGGCTTCATTGTCGGGCCCGGACAGTATTGATATTCAGTGGACAATCGTCAATGGGGCAAGTTATTATGCCATTTATCGCAAAGAGGGTGTTAACGGCACATATACAAAAGTAAATGAAACAACGTCAACGAGGTTGACGGATTCGAACCTGCCTATAGGAACCTATTATTATAAGGTGTCAGCTGGAAGTAATGCTGGCGAATCACCTCTGAGTGGAGAGGCTTCCGTAACGACGCTAGCTTCTGTTTCGGTCAAAGCTTCCATGGTCAAAGCCAATACCAATCTTTGGCCGGGAACGGGGACGCCTGAGGGAAATGGATGGTTGGCATTTGACGGCAATACGGCAACATCACCGGATGCGATTACCAATCCGGCCTGGATACTCATTGATTTCGGTGCGGGACATGCAAAGACGATCCGCGGATTGAAATTTTATCCTAGAAGCACGAATGTCAGCCGCATGAACGGAGCGGTTATACAAGGCTCGGATGACGGCGCGACATTCGTCGATTTGTATACGATTAACGGTATCACTGAAACCAAGTGGCAGTTTGTCAGCTTTGAAAACAATCATGCCTATCGGTATATGCGATACTACACACCGAATGGAAACGCCAATGTAGCGGAGTTGCAATTTTACAAAGATGCAATGGAAAATAGTGCACCCATTATAGCGGACCTTTCTCCTCTAACTATTCATTCCGGAGAGACCGTTGCACAAACCATTTCAGCTCATGATGAGGATGGCGACGCGATTTCATTGGAGGCAGCCGATCTTCCAGACGGTGCGCAATGGCATGCTTCTACAGGTGAATTCAGCTGGACGCCAGAAACGGCAGGGACATATACACTGCACTTCAAAGCAACCGATGCTAGAGGTGCAGAATCTACAAAATCCTGGTTGATTACTGTGATCGAGGGAACGCTTCCTGCTCCCGACAATCTTACTGCGTCATTGTCAGCACCAAACAGTGTCGACCTTCAGTGGACGGCAGTCCAGGGTGCAAGCTATTATGCGATTTATCGCAAAGCGGGTACAACTGGCGCCTTCACTAAAGTAAGCGAAACAACGGCAACCAAGTGGACGGATTCGAATTTGCAACCCGAAACTTATTTCTACAGGGTGTCAGCTGGAGGTTATGCCGGCGAGTCATCTCAGAGCGAAGCCGCTGCCGTAGAAACACTTGCGCTTCTAACCATCGATGCCACCATGGTCAAAGCCAATACCAATCTTTGGCCGGGAACGGGGACGCCGGAGGAGAATGGCTGGCTGGCATTTGACGGCAAGACAGCTACCTCCCCTGATGCGATTACCAACCCCGCTTGGATTCTCATTGATTTGGGTGCAGGCAATGAGCAAATCGTCGGCGGTGTCATGTTTTATCCTAGAAGCGCTAACGTTAACCGAATGAATGGAGCGGTTGTTCAAGGCTCGGATGATGGAGTGACATTTGTCGATTTGTATACGATTAACGGCATTACCGCAGCCAAGTGGCATTTCGTTCCCATTAACAACAATGAAGCCTATCGTTATCTGCGATACTATACGCCGAAAGGAAATGCCAATGTAGCTGAGCTGCAATTTTATAATAAGGCGAATGAATTGCCGAATAACGCTCCCCTTATAGCAGAGCTTTCTCCTGTATCGATTCATCTCGGGGAAACAGTAACACAAACCATAACAGTTACAGATGAGGATGGAGATTTCGTTTCCTTGGAGGGGGTTAATCTTCCGGAGGGGGCAGAATGGGACGCAGCGACCGGCGTATTCAGTTGGACTCCGGAAACGCAAGGAACCTATACGCTTGAGTTCAAAGCAACCGATGCTCATGGCGCAGAGACCATTGCTTCATGGTTGATTACCGTAACCGAGTATACTCAGCCTGAAGGTAACCCTAAGGCAACATTAAGCGGCCCGGCGGAGGCTCGCGCAAGCTCTTCCGTTCAACTGAACATCGGGGTTCATGGGGTCGAGGAGGGCTTTACAACCGCTCAGATCGTTCTCCATTACGACCYAGCTACTCTGGAAATCGCAACGATGGAGAACGAGCAAGGGCAGCTGGTTCTTGAGGATGGTGCAGTGACAACCTCAGAAGAAGGCATACAAGTCATAGGTACCGGAGTGAAGCCGGAAGAGGGAGAAATATTGCTTCTTGTAGCGAATACGAACTCTGAGATTATGATCGCCGGTTCGGATAATCTCATTATCTTACACGGACTTGTAAAAGCGGCTCCGCCTGAATCAGTGAGTGTAAACGTATTAAGTGCTGAAGTATCGAAAGATGGCGCCTCCACTTTATTGGATACTTCCGAAGCATCGTTGATTATTCTAATTACGGCGGATAAAGAAGTACTGCAGGCCGCAATACAGCATGCACAGCAATTATTGGAGGATGCTGTGGTAGGCTCATCGCCAGGCCAATATCCGGCTGCGGCCAAGAGCGCATTCCAATTAGCCATTCAAAACGCTGTAAATTTTAGTGGCAACAGCTTGGCGACGCAAGACGATGTAGAAGCCGCATTGATAGATCTGAATAGGGCAGTTACAGCATTCCAAAGCAGTGTGCATGCTGTACAGCCAAATCCGGCTGATAAATCGGTCTTAAACGGACGGATTCAACTTGTGCAGGCCAAATTAAATAAAGCTGTCGCCGGGACAAAGATTGGCCAGTATCCAGCGCAGGCGATTGAGGCCCTTCAATCATCTCTGGAATTGGCGATGATTGTGAACGTCAAAGTAGGAGCATCTCAAGCTGAAGTGGATGCATCAGCAGCTTCGCTTCTAACGGCAGATGGGATTTTTGCCGCACAGCTTATTACACTTGTACAAGGTCAAACCAAAGTAACAATTAACGATCTATCGCTTATCGCCAAGTATTACGGTATGAAATCAACAGATGCGAACTGGAGCGTCATTGAAAAAGCGGACTTGTTCGGGCAAGGTGAAATTTCCATTCGAGAGCTGGCAGCCGTTGCTCAAATGATTGTTGGAGATTGGTTAGCGGAATAAGCAACTGGTGAAGGAAGACGTTACGGCGTCTTCCTTCCCAATAAGACCAGAAGGGATGACGTGGATTGAAAACAAAGGTTTTCTTTTTTTTGCTCATTTTATTGTTACTCGTTCCTATGGCGGTTTCAGCTAAGCAGTCGGAACCCGTTTTTGAGCTTGTCCTTCTTCCAACCATCGATAACCAGATAACTGTGGCTGTCATTGGTCATGATCTTCAGGACTTATATGCGTTTGAATTAAACTTAGAATACAATGCGAAATGGTTAAGGCTAGTAGAAGAAAAAAGCGAGATAGCGGGGTATTCGGTAAGTCCAATAAAAGTCGGAAATGATCTTCGAATTGCTCATACTAAAGTAGGGCAAATAGCCGGAGAGAACGGTGAGCGGGTATTAACAACGATGACCTTTGCCCAGATTGGCAGCGGGGCAAGCACGATTACATTGCATGAGATTAAGCTTGTGGATTCCAAGCTTACTATGTCCGTCGTAACGCCGGAGTTGGTTCTTAATGTCCAAACAACGGGGGGATTTACTGATGTTAACGGACACTGGGCAGAAGCTGCCATTCTAACGGCGTTAGAACGGGGATTGGTTGAAGGATACAGCGATGGCACCTTCCGTCCGAAAAAAGAGGTTACAAGAGCAGAGTTTACAGCGATGATCGTACGTGCTCTGCAGCTTGCTCCTAAAAGCGGGGACCTCACTTTTGCCGATAAGGAGAAAATAGCTCCGTGGGCGATGCCCAGTGTCCAAGCAGCGGYAGATGCCAAATTAATTACCGGCTAWTCAGACCAAACCTTCCGTCCGAATCTGGTTATGACGAGGGCGGAAATGGCGGTCATTGTTAATCGGGCGTTCGGAAAAAAAAGCACAACTCTTCCATCCTCTCCATTTGATGATGCATCTGCCATCCCAGCTTGGGCGAAGTCTTCCGTTAACGAGGTTGTGAGTGCCGGCATTATGCGAGGGGTTGGTCATAATCGATTTTCACCGAATACGATCGTGACTCGCGCCGAGGCGATAACAGCCATTATGAAACTGTTAGAGCAAAAAGAATGATTCATAGAATTTCCATGGTATACAGTTGTTTTTTGCCTCCACAGCGTAAGGCGTTCATGTCATAATGTGGCTAGATCAAATCGGGTCAGGAACCAAACAGGTTCTTGACCTGCTTTTTATTAGACAAGGAGGAGCAGCATGCCGGCAGTTAACGCAATCAAGTTGAGATCGTTAGTCGATCGTTCCCTATTCCTGCTTGAGACACAAGGCCGTTATTATACGGACGGAGCGAAACTGGCTTTAACAGATATGGTGGATGCAGCTACTCAAGCTCTGAATGGAGTGGACCGGTTGCCGTTTATAAGAAATCGCGAGTTTCTTCTCGCAAGAGAAGATGAATCTATATTATTTGCAACAAAACGATATACGATGTCACCGCCCTATAACCAATCTAATCATGTCCATCGCGATTATGGTCTGGAAGAAGCATTAGCCTGGTTTGAGCAGCAGGATGTACGGAACGAAGCGACATACACGCTTCAAGAAAAAGCCGAATTCGTGACGGCTAAAGCTGTGGAATTACTAGATTGTTCTAATACCGGTCATGAAGTAGGCCAGCATGACGCAGATTGTAAGGAAAGACTTACGCAATCGTTAAAGAAGCTGCAGGATGGCAAGCTGATCGCGGATATAACCAGCTCGAATGCAAGCTTAGCCTTGGCCATCGTAGACGTCTATAACACATTGAGAGACTATCGGCATTCACGCATTTTGCGGACAGATGTCGATTCCTCTTCCAGCATATATGTCAATAAAAGCGATCTGCAGCGCATTAAGGAGAGAGCCGGGCAGGACGTTCTAATCAAACAGGAAGCGATGCGAATTCAAGAAATCGCCGATAGGTACAGTTTGGATTACATAACCCAAGCCTATCAGTCCTTTGTAATCGAACCCGTGAATTACGACGCTATTAATTCGAAATTTTATGCATGGAGCTTTACAGATAAAATAGCAAATTTCAAAGCACCGAATAATGCGGTAAAAGCGACGATCTCTTTCGTGCTCCCATCAGAAGATAATGAATCGGAGGGACTCGGGCATGTTTGGATAGATAATGTTCATATTTTATCGGCAAGCGGGAAAGGTCTCGAAATCGTAAACAGCGGGTTCGAGGAAGGCAAAGCTGGCCCCTCTTATTGGGAGCCTCAAGCGAGAAAAGGCAATCCGCAATTTAAGTGGGAAGAAACGTACCCATACTGCGGCGGCGGAGACAGGCAATTGTTCAAACAACAGGACAATACCGTTAACAAATCGGTGTATCTCTGTAATCCGACGGGCAACGATGAAGGCGCTTGGAACTATAACCGGGATTTTGCCATTGAAGGCGGTTCATCGTATACCCTTACGTTTGCGGCGAAGCTGGACGGAAAACTCAAAAAAGGGTTACAAGCTGTCGTTACTTATAAAGATACTGACGGGATGTTCATTGATCGCTTCGAGTATACGTTCAACAGGAAATCTTCTCTTCCGAATTTTTGCTTTCTATTGACGATGCAATGCGATGCGATTCAGTATGCTTTTACAGATGATTTGACCTATGCCAAGAAAGCGAAGTATGAAATCTTATATACGCTGAATGATTTTTGTCAAGGCGCGGAGCACTGGATGGTGACCAATTTGCGTCCGGAAGGCAGCGATTCTTACGGGGCTGTGCAGGGCGGAAGAATGTTGTGCAGTATAGCGGTTACCTACTCCCTCATTAAGGATGCTGGCGTATTTTCTAACGAAGAAAAGCAGCAGTTTTATGCCCTCATTTCGTATTTGTTAAGGTACATGCTCGATCTTAGAGACCGGACCGAATTATCCCCTTATGAAGCTCAGAATGGCTGCAGCAATTGGCAGACGGATATGTGTGCAGGAACCGCTTATATGATGCTCGTATTAGAGGATTTTCCGAATCGCAAAGCATGGCTCTACAACGCTCATATGGTGTTAATTTCACAGCTGAGGCTCAATATTAATCCGGATCATTCTTGGCCCGAATCCATTCGTTATCATACAGCTGCTCTTGAGCGTTTCTCCGGCTACGCTAAGGTGGTTAAACATGTTATGGGTGAAAATCTATTTGAGACTACGCCATTAAAGGGAATGTTTGAGTTTATGCTGCAGACGCAAACCCCGCCGTACCGGTATTTCAATCATCGAATTGGGACACMTCCATTTGGGGATCATGCCCTGCGAGACGGCTCGGAGTTTGCTTGCTTTGCGAATCATATGAATGAAATCGAAGTAATCGATAAAGGGCTGGCTGACCGGATGTATCATACGTGGAAGTTGGCTGGCCAACCCATGAAGGACCTGTGGGGCGAGGCTGTCGTTTTTGAAAATCTGCTTGCTGTCGGAAGCGAGTACAAGCCAGATGGGCTGCTTCAATTAGAATCCAGCGCAGCTTTCAAACATGCGGGCATTTATATTTTTAGAAACGAAAGGCAAGAGGGGCAAAATTATTTTGCGATTATGTCGAGCCCAGATCCTATTGGGCATGGACATCTTGACCAAGGATCATTTATTTTGTACAAAAACTCGGTTCCGCTTGTTATGGATTCTGGGATTGAAGGTTATTTTGACAGCAGTACGAATTGGCATATAAGTTCCTATTCCCATGCTTGTCTGCAGTTTCAGACGACACAGACTACTAGTGTGAACAATACTTATGAAATGATTAATCTATCTGCTGGTACGTACAGCCTCGAACGGGGCTGGGTGGATGTTCCGAAAACCAGCAGTGTATTGTCATTCAGGCATGAAGAAGATAAAGAATCGATCGCCATCGAGATCATGAATCCGGAAGGAAAGGGAAAGCACATTCGACAAGTAACCTACTTCAAGACTGCTGACTTCTATTTGATTCGAGATTCCATTACGGAATTTGAAGGGGAAGTCTTATTTAGCCTTCCGGTGGCGGCAGATCACACTGTTATTGAAGGGCAAAGGGTTTATTCAACAGGGGTATATGATGTGGACTTGGAAGTTGTTTTTCTAAATAAAGTGAACCATATTTGGCTGGATAAGGGGCGGTCAACGCCGTTCTTTGACTGCGGACAATCGAATGTATGTATGATGGATTATATTCGGGCAACCTCAGACGGGCAAGACGGATTCTTAACCCTGCTGTATCCAAAAACAAGAAACCAGCAGCAACTGCGGGTCTCCATGAAAAATAAGGATACGGCTATCGTGAGCCTCGAAAATGAACAAATTGAAATCTGCTTAACACAATAAAGGAAATTCAAAGGAGAATCAGGAACGTAATGAACAATCTGTTATTTAATGCCCATCATTCCCCTATAGGCGCATTTGCAAGCTTTACCTTAGGGTTTCCAGGAGCCAAGGGGGGCTTAGGTCTTGAGCTTGGCAAGCCTGCTGATCAGAATATGTATATTGGATTGCAGTCTGAAGACGGGAGCTATTATCAAGCTTTGCCGTTCTTTGACAAAGGCGAGGATGAAAGCAGCCGATACGATGTAGAGAAGCAAAATACGGAGGAAGAAAACAAGCTTATCCTTCCTTTTGGTAAGGATGAGATCTCGCGGGATTTCCGATTGGGCACGGATGAATTTGCAGCCGGAGATTTGACATTTCGTATGTATTCGCTTGTAGCGGAGGTGCCTGATCCTAGAACATGCCTTGAAGAAGAACTAAAGCGGGTCATTACCCCTTCCGTATGGGTTGAGCTAACGGTTGATAATACGAATGGACAACGGACAAGAAGAGCTTTCTTTGGTATGGAGGGCAATGATCCTTATTATTCTATGAGAATGATGGAGGATACTTGTGAACCAGGGATTACAGGTATTGGACAAGGCAGAAGTACGGCTATTGTCTCCCGAGATCCGAATGTTGTATCTGCTTTGGGATTCACGATGGAGAAGATTCTGTTAAATGGCAATGATTTTAATCGTCATTTTGGATTAGGACGCGTAGGAGCGCTGTTGATGCAAGTTCCCGCAGGGCAAAAGCAGACCTTTCAATTCTCCGTTTGTTTCTATCGCGGCGGAGTGGTAACAGCCGGGCTTGACGCAGCTTATTATTATACCCGTTACTTTCGATCGATTGAGGATGTAGCGGCATACTCCTTGCATCACTTCGATGACATGGCCTCATTGTGTGTCCAATCCAACAGTATCGTTGATCAATCTCGGCTGTCAGAAGATCAGAAATTCATGTTAACGCATGCGATCCGCAGTTATTATGGAAGCACGGAGTTTTTGGAGCATGACGGAGAGCCTCTCTGGGTTGTGAATGAGGGTGAATACCGGATGATGAATACGTTCGATCTGACGGTGGACCAGTTGTTTTACGAGCTGAGGATGAACGCATGGACGGTTCGCAATGAACTTGATTGGTTTACTAAGCGCTATAGCTATACGGATCATGTATTTGATCCAGACAGTGAAACCCTCTTTCCGGGGGGCATCAGTTTTACGCATGATATGGGAGTGGCCAATGTATTCTCTCGACCAAAGTATTCATCCTATGAGCAAGCGGGACTACATGGCTGTTTCTCTCATATGACCCACGAGCAGCTTGTGAACTGGGTTCTCTGCGCGGCTGCTTATGTCGAGAGCACAAAGGACTTGGCATGGATGCTGGAAAATAAAGGAATATTCGTGCAATGCATGGCCAGTATGTTGAATAGGGATCATCCGGAGCCGCTTAAGCGTAACGGTATAATGGGGTTAGACAGCTCAAGGACGGAAGGGGGCGCTGAAATCACGACCTATGACAGCTTGGATGAATCACTTGGACAAGCGAGAAATAATCTCTATCTGGCGGGAAAATGCTGGGCGGCTTATGTGGTTCTGGAGAACATCTTCAAGAAACTGGAACAACCCGAACAGGCCAAGGAAGCGGGAATTCAAGCGGAAAGAGCAGCTTCCACCATCGTTTCGAATCAAACCGCCGAAGGGTATATTCCGGCAGTCATGCAAGAAAACAATCATTCCAAAATTATTCCGGCAATCGAAGGACTTGTTTTCCCTTATGTTTCGGGCTGCCAAGAAGCGCTGGATCCAGAAGGCCGTTTTGGTTCCTATATTCGCGCACTTAAGCAGCATCTGGAGGCTGTACTTCAACCGGAGGTTTGTTTGTTCCCTGACGGCGGCTGGAAGCTATCCTCTACCAGTAACAATTCATGGTTAAGTAAAGTGTATTTGTGCCAATTCGTTGCACGTCAAATATTGGGCTTGGAATGGGATGAAAGGGAGCGGGCTTCTGACCGTGCGCATGCGGAATGGCTGACTCATCCTGAGCATTCGTATTGGAGCTGGAGCGATCAGATTATTTCCGGGGTTATCCACGGCAGCAAGTATTACCCGCGTGGCGTGACGGCCACCCTATGGTTGCTCGAAGCGCAAGACTAAGCAGATGAATACATAGAGAAGATCGGATATGGGCTGCCGGTCTTCTTTTTTTTCATGCTTTATGGGTCCGAGGAATACAGTTGTTTCTTGGTCTATTGGAGTAGGAATTTGCCTCTTCAAGTTGCCGAGTCGTTGCTAGAATAAGGACATAGCGAAAGAAAAACACAAACAAGAGGAGGACTTATGCAGACGTGACAGCAAATACGAGTGTAGAGATTACAAAACAAGCACGCAGCGGAATATTAACGGGTGCTTGGTCCTTATTGAAGAGGGACTGGTTTCTTTATCTCCTGCTGACTCCTTTCATCCTTTGGTATGCCATCTTCATCTTTAAACCTATGTACGGCATCCAGATTGCATTTAAGGATTACAGCGTTTTTAAAGGAATCGAACAAAGTCCTTGGGTGGGATTGGATCATTTTCAACAGTTCTTGCAGAGCGAGTATTTTTGGCGGGTATTAAAAAACACGCTAATTATTAGTTTCTATTCGTTAATCTTTGTGTTTCCTGCGCCGATCGTCTTCGCGCTGCTTCTGAATGAAGTGAAACATGCATTCTTCAAAAAAACCGTTCAAACGCTGACCTACATGCCTCACTTTATTTCGGTCGTTATAATTGCAGGAATAGTGACCAACTTTTTATCTCCAAGCTCAGGTCTGGTCAATTTGCTCATTGAAAAGTTGGGAATGGAGAAAATTTACTTCTTAGCCATACCGGAATACTTCAGGACCATTCTAAACTCAATGACGATTTGGCAAGGTACGGGTTTTGCTGCCATCATCTATATTGCGGCATTGGCAGGAGTGAATACGGAGCTTTACGAGGCAGCTGTCATAGACGGAGCTTCGAAATGGAAACGAGTTGTTCATGTTACGATACCCGGTATTTTGCCGACGATCATGATTATGCTGATCTTGCAGATTGGAAGTCTGCTGGATGTAGGCTACGAAGCTATCATTCTCTTATACCAGCCGGTGACTTATTCTACGGCCGACGTAATCTCGACCTATGTATATCGGGAAGGGCTTATTAATGGACGATACGACATGGCGACCGCTGTAGGGCTGTTTAATTCGATTGTAAGCTTAATATTAATCGTATTCGCCAATAAGATAAGCAAAAAGTATACCGAATCTGGATTGTGGTAGGTGACAGAAGATGATAGAGAGCCGCGGAGAGAAAATCTTTTATGCATTCAACTATATTTTTCTTGGATTGTTCGCATTTTTGACCTTATATCCTTTTCTTTATGTTTTATCCGCATCAATGAGTTCGCCGAAAGCCGTTGTGTCTGGGGAGGTGTTCATCTATCCCAAAGAAGTCACCTTAGCAGCGTATCAAGCCGTATTTGCTGAAAGCGGGCTATGGATGGGTTATGCC
This sequence comes from Paenibacillus sp. 2TAB19, assembly GCF_052115185.1. Lineage (NCBI taxonomy): Bacteria > Bacillati > Bacillota > Bacilli > Caryophanales > Paenibacillaceae > Paenibacillus > Paenibacillus sp. 2TAB19. The sequence continues at coordinate 26,888 of NZ_JBFRGE010000064.1, forward strand.
AACACGCTCTATTATACGGTTGCGGGAACGCTGGTTAGTATGATTTTAACGATCTGCGGAGCCTATGCGCTTTCGAAAAAGAGGTTAAAGGGCCGTACGTTTTTCAACTTATTAGTTTCTTTTACCCTTATTTTTGGCCCAGGCATGATCCCCATGTATTTGAACTTTAGAGACTTGCATCTATTGGATAATCGAATGGGCATTATTATTGGGTTTGCTGTCAGCACGTTTAACTTTATTATATTGCGGACGTTCTTCCAGGCGATTCCGGAAGAAATTGAAGAGGCGGCACGTATAGACGGGGCGGGAGATGTGAGGGTGTTATTTCGAATTGTCCTGCCACTCTCGAAGGCTTCATTGGCTACAATCTCCTTGTTTTACGCTGTATCAAGATGGAATGGGTATTTCTGGGCGATGGTTCTTCTTCGGGATAAGGACAAATATCCCCTTCAAGTATTGTTGAATCAGCTGGTAGTTCAAATGAAACCATCGGAGAGCATGCTGAGCGACTTCTCCTATACGACAGGTGAGACCATTATTTATGCAACGATCATCGTAGCTATTGTTCCAATCATCTTGGTGTACCCTTTCATTCAAAGACACTTTGTCAAAGGGGTTATGATTGGTTCGTTAAAGGGATGATATCTAGAATGAGGTGTCAACTAGGCGTCTCGTTTTGATATAATAAATTTATTTGGGAGGATCAACATGAACAAGAGAATGGCTGCGATCATGGCCACGGCATTGATTGGTTCAACATTATTGGGGGCTTGCGGCAACAATAGCAACAACACAGAGAATAATACGAATAACAAAGGTACAGCAACGGCAGCACCTGAAAGTTCTTCGGCGGAATCGCCTGCGAAGGCGAGCAGTCAACCATTGGATTTAAATATTTTCTATTTCGATGGCGGCGGCACGATTGAGATGGATTCGCCTGTTCTTAAACAAGCGGCAGAGCTGACGAACATTAGCTTGAACAATGTCGCACCGGCAGGCGGAGAAGAGAAGCAGGCGTATAACCTGATGCTGGCTTCCGGAACGCTGCCAGACATTATTTCTTATWATGTCAGTGATCTGAACACGATTGGATCTGAGGGCGCATTAACGCCTCTAAACGATTATATCGATCAATTTGCGCCTAATTTCAAGAAATTCCTGGACGCTAATGAAGATGTGAAAAAAGCGATTACGGCAGCTGACGGGAAGATTTACACATTCCCTGCTGTAGCGGACGGATCAGCTACAACAGGCTGGTTCATTCGTCAAGACTGGCTGGACAAGTTGAATCTTCAAGTACCAACGACAGTTGATCAATATTATGAAGTATTGAAAGCGTTCCGTGAACAAGATCCAAACGGCAACCAGAAGAAGGATGAGGTTCCATTCATGCAACGCGATAATGTTATCGGTGTATATTCGTTGCTGCCATTATGGGATGCTTATCATACCTTCTATTTGAAAGACGGTAAGCTCGTGTTCGGCCCTTACGAGGATCAATTCGAGACTGGCATTTCGAATATTGCCAAATGGTATGCAGAAGGTCTAGTCGATAAGGAAATTTACACGCGAGAAAAGGCGCGCGAAACATTGCTGGGTAATAATACAGCAGGTTCTACGCATGACTGGTTCGCCAGCACTTCTAACTTCAATACCTCTCTGAAGGATCAAGTCGCTGGATTGGAGTTAATTCCTTTTGCCCCGCCAGCAAGCGCTTCCGGTAAAGTATTTGAAGTAGGTAAACGAGCGAAATTGTYGGGTTTCGGCTGGGGAATCTCGTCGAGCAGCAAGCATATTGAAGAAGCAGTGAAATATTTCGATTTCTGGTGGACAGAAGAAGGCCGCCGCATGTTTAACTTTGGCATTGAAGGCAAGTCCTACACGATGGTAGACGGGAAACCTATTTTCACAGAAGAGGTCTTAAGCCAACCGGCCGTTAACGGTTATCTGGCGGATGAGTATGGCTCCCAGCTTCCTAAGTTTGGCGCTTGGCAGGACTTCTCTTATGAGGAGCAATGGACGAATGAAATTGCTTTGAAAGGCATCAAAGAGTATCAGGACAATAATATTATTTCGACAGATTATACATTACCTCCTCTGAGCTTTACGGAAGATGAGCAAAAACAAATCGACAGCATTAAAGGACAAATCGATACGTACTTTGCAGAGAAAGCACAGAAGTGGGTAATGGGCGGAGAAGATGTAGCCTCTAACTTCGCGGCGTATAAGAATCAAATGAAAAAACTCGGCGTAGAACAATATRTTCAAATCTACAATGATGCTTACACGCGTTATCTGAATATGAAATAGTGGATAGGATAGAGAAGCTGCTTGCAGCTTCTCTATTGTCCATTTCATCATCCGTATGGGAGTGTCTTGACATGAGGAAATGGTTATATACCAGTACATTCAGAAAACGAATTTGGTTGTCCATTAGTTTATTTACCGCTGCCGCACTCATTGTTTCAGGGTTTATATCCTATGCGATTGCCTCAAATATATTAGAGAAGAAGTCATACACCTCAAATCAGGAAATGATTGACAAATCTGCTCAAGGGCTGGAGGAAAAGTTGCGGAAAATCAGATTGGCCGTGCTTACCTTCGTATCCAGCGATCAGTTTAATGAATTAATTGCCAGAGCCAATTCCGGGGAAAAACCAAGTTATTATGAGCATTTTGCGATAAACAAGTCGCTGCAAACTCCCATTTTTCAAATGCAGCTTGTAGAGCCTGGGATAGCGTCTATTCTGATTAATACGCCTGTCGGAGAATTCTATTCAAACCGGAACGAACGCAAGGAAGACGTTCCTTTTGACAGAAGCTTGATAGCTCCCTTGTTGGACCGCAGGCTGCCCTCTTGGGTAGAGTCGCATAAGGATGATTTGTTCAAGGGGGATAAGCAGGTACTAAGTCTATTGTTTGAACCTTATTCACCGAATTCTCATGTCGATCTGAAAATGATCGTTAATGTAAGCGAAACGTCCATACGCGATTACGTCATGATGAATGGTGATGATGCGCAGCTAATGGTGTTTACGGAAACGGGTAAGCTTGCATTCGAGACAGATACGCTCACTAGCCAGTTGTCTGGAGATGAGCATTTCAGAAGCAAATTGGACGGTAAGACAGGGCATTTTGAGTATACGTTTAAGGGGACCCAATATCTGGTTAATTATTCGACGGTTGCGTATCCGGATAATTGGTTAATTGTTCACCTGATGTCTAGGAATACCCTATTAAAGGATGTTCGGTTAATTCAATGGATGACCATAAGCACGATTATACTGTTCGTCTTATTGACGTTATTAATCTCCGGCAAATTAACGAGCAGGCTCCTCCGACCATTAAATCAATTGCAAGTCGTAATGAAAAAGGTAGAACAGGATGATCTTTCGGTTCGCTTTATCAGTGAATACGAGGATGAATTTGCGCATGTGGGCATGCGGTTTAATCATATGCTTGACCGGATTGAGCTGTTGATCCAAGAGCGCACGGGAGCGGAGAAGGCTGAACGTTTAGCCGAACTGAAAGCGCTTCAAGCTCAGATCAATCCTCATTTTCTATATAATACGTTAAACACGATTCTTTGGAAGTCCCACTCGAATGAACACCATGAGGTTAGGCAAATGATCATGTCCTTATCGCTGCTATTTCGTATGGGCTTAAATAAAGGAGAAGAGCTTACTACTGTCGGACAAGAGGTTGAACATGTCACGCAATATTTGCTCATTCAGAAACTTTGCTATGACCAGCTTTTTGACTATGAGATAACGTGCAGCGATGAGGTTAGGAACATACGAACGTTAAAACTGCTGCTGCAGCCTTTAGTGGAGAATGCGATTCTGCATGGATTTAAGGATGTTCATGAGGGAGGAATTATTCGAATTGAGGTGTATAAAGAGGCAGATAGTCTCATTATGCAGGTAGAGGATAACGGAAACGGCTTCAATGTGGACGAGAAAATGAATCAGTTCTTGGCCGCGAATCATTCCTCCAATAAAGGTTTCGCCTTGCACAATATCTATCAAAGAATCCAGTTATATGTTGGGCATAAAGCTTCATTTGTAATGAGCAGCATACCTCACGAGAAAACGGTCATTCGAATTTTGCTACCGATTCGGCCGGAAGGAGAAGATTTGGAATGAATAATGTTTTTTCAATGGTTGTTGTAGRTGACATCCCATCCGTTGTTAATGGGATAACTCGTAATATTCCATGGAGCGATTATGGCATTGCGGTAGCCGGTACGGCCTATAACGGGCTGGATGGTTTGAAGCTGATTGATGAAGTCAATCCCGATATCATTATTACCGATATCAGAATGCCTAAGTTGAATGGCATCGAAATGATTGAGCAGGCAAATCAAACAGGTGCAAAGTTGATTTTTATAAGCGGTTACTCCGATTTTAACTATGCCCAGCAGGTGGTGCAGCTCGGTGGATTTGACTATATCCTAAAACCGTTTACACCGGAACAATTAATCGATGTTGTCCTTAAAGCCAAACAAGTGCTGGAAGAGGCTAACCAAACAAAGCGCAACTTGCAGGATATGGAAAGGAAGCTTCGTGAGAGTATGCCTCTGCTTAGACAAGAATATTTGAATTTGCTTGTGCAGTATAAATCCCATCCTGAAAAAGTGAATGAAAGATGGGCTTTTTTAAATGTGGATATGGATGAACGTATGTTTACCGTTTTTGCGGTAGAAATCGATGATTATTTCGCTTCTGAAGGTAAAACAGCGATTAATGAGGTTGAATTGCTCCGATTTGCACTTCAGAACATTCTTGAAGAGACCCTTACACTCTATACCAGGGCAGTCGTATTTCGAGATGGCATGAATCGTTTTATTTGTATCGTCAACGCTCGAGATGAGATCGATCTGCTGCATATAGCCGAGGAAGGCCGCGGAAATATCGCAAGATATACCCGCGTAACGGTTTCTATTGGTGTAGGTACTATTGTTGAAAATATTTATGAATTACCAATTACTTATCAGCAGGCTGTATATGCACTTTCTTATAACTTTTATTCTGGAGGGAACAGTGTTTTTGCCTATCCGCAATATGCAGGTGAGTCGTCCACGCCAATTGCGCTTTCATCGGAAAAGGAAAAAGAACTTATCTACATTCTGCGTTCCGGAGCATCTGACAAGATCGAATTCGTACTTAATGAGATCTTCGGGGAATGGAATCAGATTCAGCCTCTGCCTACTCCAGAGAAGATTAGGGTATTTTGCATAGAACTTATGGTAACCGTTCGCAATGCGATGCTTGAAGATCTGGAGAATAAGGATAGTTTGTTATTAGACAGAAAAATGCAAGAAATTACTTTTCATACATCCACCATCATTGCGCTGAAATCAATTGTCACGGACATATGTCAGATGTATTGCGAGCATACCAGAAGCAAGCAAAAAGCTTCAGCGAATATCGTCGTTAATCAATCGATTGCTTATATCCATGAAAATTTGCACAAAAATGAGACGGTTGATGAATATGCGCGTCAGGTCCATTTGAGCACCAGCTATTACTCCAACCTGTTTAAGAAAGTAACCGGGCAATCGGTGTTGCAATATGTCGTGAATGAACGCATGGAAAAAGCCAAGCTGCTTATTCTACAAGGGACGCCGCTGCAAGAGGTCGCTTCTGCTGTCGGTTATGAGGAACGATCGTACTTTAGCGATGTATTCAAGAAAAAGACAGGTCTTACCCCTACGGAATTTAGAAAGAGCTTCCAAAGTTAATTATAAACGTCTGGACTCTGTAGGCGTACATCCAAATGTGCGCCTATATAACCGGTTGAAATAGACAGGCTCCATGCCTGCCGCAGCAGCTGCATGACGGACCGTCATGCCCGGATTGTCAATCAGCATGAGATGCGCGGTTTGCAGGCGAAGCGCCTGCAAATATTGCATCGGAGTTTGACTGGTTTGCTGTTTGAACAAGCGGGTCAATTGCTTTGGGGAATAGCCTGCCCGGGAAGCCAGCTCGGTGACGGTAATGTTACGATTCAAATGGTCATGCATAAAACGAATGGCGTTGTCCACGATGCTGTCCTGCAGAGTGCCGGATGAGATCGGAACAGGCATAGGGTTAGAATGATTACTGTGCATTTGCTTGAATATTTCGATACATAACGAGATTAACCCCTCTGTTGCTGCCCAGGGATCATACGCTGGACCGGAGTGGCACCAGATTCTTTCTATTAATAAATAAAAAGGAGTGAGGTCGGTCAGCTTGCCGACAAATGATTGTTCCTTAAATCCCCAGCTTGACAGGACCCCGCCTTCATTCTCCAAATAAGTGGTATATCCGACATGCCAGACCTCTTCATCAAGCGGCATATATTCATTAGGCAGGTTGGCCGGAATAAAGAGCAGCGAGCCGGGCTCGAGAAGCTTCCAGGGTTGGCCGAGCTGGCGGAACCTGCCTGTTCCGCTGAATGTGATTAGAATTTGTGGAGCTGAGAAGCCCTCAAGACGTGTAATGGAGATTTGCCGATCCATTCCAACCGTGTAGACCCGAATGGGCAAGCCGCCCGCAAAGGTTAGGGAAACATTACTCCTCAATGGCAAGCACTGCAATGAGCACACCTCGTCATGTCTTTTTTGTATTATATTTCAGATAATCTTTAATCGTGTATCAAGTCTTATATAAAATAATAATTCATATAATAGACATATTCAAGTGGAGATAGAAATGTCTGTTTTGTACTATTAATTGTCTCTATTGGATTCTATCTGCGAAGGTTCTGTACCGATATAATCAGATTAAACCATGAGCAGAGGAGACTACATATGCTGTCAATCAAGAAATATTGGGAAGATCCAACTACCCTTCATATTAATCGTGAGCCGGCAAGAGCTTATTATATTCCCTATTCAAGCGTGGATGAGGCAGCAAGCGGTCGCCGGGGACGATCACCTTTCTATCAGACACTTAACGGTAACTGGAAATTTCAGTATCGCTCTAGTGTTAAGGAAGTTAGGGAGCCCTTCTATCTGGCTAATTGGGATACGAGCAGTTGGGATGATTTGCTTGTTCCATCCTGTTGGCAGACGAACGGGTATGACCAAATGCATTATTTGAACTATCATTATCCGATCCCCAATGACCCTCCCTATGTACCGGATGCTAATCCAGCCGGATTATATGTCCGTGACTTTGCAGTGACTGCAAGCGGGGATGGCAAGGAAAGCTTCGTCGTATTTGAAGGCGTTAGTTCTTGTTTCTACTTATGGGTGAATGGTCATTTTGCCGGCTATAGTCAAGGCAGTCGGATGCCCGCTGAATTTAATATCCAATCCTTCTTGCGTCCAGGGGTTAACCGTATGGCGGTAATGGTTCTTAAGTGGTGTGATGGAACTTATCTTGAGGATCAGGATATGTGGCGTTTTAACGGCATTTTCCGAGATGTGTATATGATTGCACGGGACAAGCAGTATATTCGCGATGTGTTCAACAAGCAGGTTCATCAAGCAGATTTCTCCAAAGCTACTTTACAGTCGGAGATTGAAACAACCGGAGTACTTGAGGTAACCGCGGAATTGAAGGATTCGAAAGGAATCTCCATTGCTAAGGGCAAGTCTGTTATCGATTACTCTGGAACGATAGAGCTTGAGGTGGAGCAGCCTGACCTTTGGAGCGCTGAAATGCCCAACCTGTATAAGTTGTTCGTATCGGCAGGCAATGAAACATTAGTATTCCAAGTCGGATTTCGCCAGGTAAAGGTTAAAGACAGTGTATTCCACCTAAATGGAAAAGCGGTAAAGCTTAAAGGGGTCAATCGCCATGATTCGCATCCGGAATTGGGGCACACGGTTCCGATGAAAGCTATGATCGAGGACCTGCTTGTTATGAAGCAGCACAATATCAATACGATTCGCACCTCTCATTACCCGAATGACCCTCGCTTTCTGGAGCTGTGCAATGAGTATGGATTTTATATTATGGATGAAGCAGATCTTGAATGTCATGGTACCGGGCAATCCGGTGAATTCAAGAACGGCTCCTTTCATTTTTTATCCGCTGATCCTGATTGGCTCGAAGCGTTTAAGGAACGGGCGGTTCGTATGGTTGAAAGGGATAAGAACCAGCCTTCCGTCGTCATTTGGTCGATGGGAAATGAATCGGGTTATAGCTTGAACCATATCGCAATGGCCAAATGGACAAKGGAAAGAGACACGTCGCGCCTGGTTCATTATGAATGCACGGCACCTGAAATGAAGGGTCATTCGGATATCTCTTGTCTGGACATGGAAAGCAAGATGTATGCGTCCGTAAAGGATCTAGAAACCTATGCCCAAAATGAGAACAACGAGCTACCGATGTTTCTGTGCGAATACAGTCATGCGATGGGGAATAGCTCGGGGGATCTGAGGGACTATTGGGATGTCATTTATAAATATCCTAAGCTGATGGGCGGCTGTGTGTGGGAATGGAGCGACCACGGGATGTTGGCTAAGACGACGGATGGAAGATCTTATTATGCTTACGGCGGAGACCTTGGAGATCATGACCGCCCTCATGACGGCAATTTCTGCATCGATGGACTTGTTTATCCCGACCGCAGACCGCATACAGGCTTGCTTGAGCTCAAGCAGGCTATAGCACCGATTCGGGTGAGGCCTAAGGATTTATCGAAGGGAAGCCTGTTAATTGAAAATCTTTATGATTTTGTTGATTTGTCCCATGTTTCTCTCTATTGGAAAGTAGAGCTTGACGGCAACTTGCAGGAACAAGGACAAGTGTGGCAGCTTGAAGTACAAGCAGGTCAACAACAGGCAATGGTGCTGCCTTACAGCTTACCTAATTCCCATGGCAGCAGCTATCTGTCCTTGTCATTCCGGCTTAATCAGGATGTTGCTTGGGGAGGAATTGGACATGAGATCGCCTTTGCGCAATTTGTGCTTCAAGAAAAGGAAAAGGATAGCGTCATTTCAAATCTTATCAGCAATAGGAAGGCCAATTCATCTCTAACCGTTGTTGAAGAGAATGGTGAATTAACGGTTACCGGACATGATTTCCGCTATGTCTTCTGTTTAGTTCAAGGAATGCCCATAAGCATCCAGCGAAATGAGCTTGAAATGCTGGATCGTCCCATTTCTTATTCCATTTGGCGAGCTCCGCTGGATAACGATATTCATGCTGTTCGGAAATGGCGGGCAGAAGGATATGACCGTGCGCAGACCAAAGTTTATGAATGCCATTGGGAGCAAGTAAGCCCATCCGCTGTTGAGATAAAGGTATACTTCTCCTTGGCAGCTTCGAACCGGTATACGATTATGCGAGGCTCAACCGTATGGCGTGTAGAAGCGGGGGGAGTGATTACGCTGTCAACGGATACGAAGGTCAGGAACAAAGAAAGCTTTGTCTATTTACCCCGTTTTGGTTTGGAGATCGTCATGCCCCAAGGGAATAACGAAGTAGAATATTTCGGCTTTGGACCCCATGAGAGCTATATCGATAAGAAGCACAGCGTCCGAATGGGACGTTATGTTAAAACGGTGCAAGAGCTCCATGAAAACTATATTATGCCGCAAGAAAATGGGTCCCGTTATGGGACGGAGTGGGCTGTCGTATCCAACCGGTTAGGCATGGGGCTTTTATTCAGCTCACAGGATTCGTTCTCATTTAATGCTTCCAAATACAGTGTAAGTGACTTGGAGCAAGCGGTTCATGATTATGAGCTTCAGGAGCGGGAGCAGACATTTGTTCATGTCGACTATAAAATGAGCGGTGTCGGTTCGGCATCTTGTGGGCCTGAACTGCTTGAAGCGTATCGGCTTGAGGAAAAGAACATTCAATTCTCGTTGACGATCTTGCCCGTATTTAAAGAAGATGAATTGTTCTAAACACGATTATTAACCTGAGTATTCTATTAGGAGTTGGAGGACTATGAGAGACAAGCACCGTTTCATAAACGCAGGATTCCCATCGAAGTGGGGAGACCAGGGAGATGGCACGTATTGCAATCCGATTCTGCCGGCCGATTATAGTGATCCTGATGTCGTTCGGGTTGGAGAGGATTATTTCATGGCAGTCTCAACTTTTCAACAATCCGGAGGGGTTGATATACTACACTCCAAGGATTTGGTGAATTGGCAAACAGTTAGCCATGCCATTCCTGATGTAGGAATATTAGGGCCTCGATTTCGCTGGGATCATATCAATAATTATGGAGCAGGTGTATTTGCCCCGTCGATTCACTATGTTAATGGGAAGTTCCGGGTTTATGTCAATTGCTACAAAGGAGAGGGGTTCTTTTCAGCTACTGCTGAAGAAGCTGTTGGGCCCTGGGAAGTAAGGCAGCTGGAAGACAAAAATGGCAAGCCGATGCGTGCGGAGCCGTGGACAGATCCGGACGTTTTCTGGGATGATAATGGAGAAGCCTATATGGCAGCGGCTTATTTAGGAACACATTCTCTTTATTTGTTTCGAATGAGCCCAGATGGCACCAGGCTTCTAGATGCAGATGTAGATAATTTACCCCAAAGCGGTACAATTTTCTACCAAATCGAAGGAACGGAAGGGAACAAAATTTTTAGCGTAACGGCTACTACTATTTGTTTAATGTCGACTTTCAAGGCAGAAGTCCTGCAGGACGTGGGGGGTATGTTAAAAGGGCCAGACATCTCTATGGTATCAAGCAGGATGGCTCTGCTGGCGGTCCGGGTGACCCTGGTATTTACGAGGTGCGTTTTCTCGGACATCAGTTTCCTTCCCAAGGTGGTTTTATTGATACTCCCCAGGGGGACTGGTACTTCATTGGACAATATGACGATGGCGGTGCGGCAGGTAGAAGGGTTCATCTTGTGCCGGTCGTTTGGATGGAAGATTGGCCTTTTATGGGTAGCTCCGAGAAAGGGATTCCTAATGGTTCGATGGTATGGCGGCATCAAAAGCCGAATCAAGGATATCCTGTGGTAATGCCACAGCACAGTGACGACTTTAACGCCTCGACCTTATCTCCCATATGGTTTTGGAATCACTCGCCCCGTGATGAGTATTGGTCGTTAAACGAGAGACAAGGGTATTTGCGATTAAGAGCATTCGGGCGCCTTAAACGAGGGAGCTTCTTCCATGCAGGCAATACGATTGCACAGCGATATTTTCTTGCTTCTGTTGTACAGGCGGATATCAAGTTTGATCTGAAGGGGATGTTTGAAGGACAAGAAGCCGGCCTCTCACACTTCAACGGAGGGACTGACTATTGCAATATTGGGGTTGTTCAATGCGAACTAAGAAGAAAGTTAAAGTATGAATCAAACGGTAACATCGTCGAAGGACCTTGGCTGCYGAACGAGCAGAATACCATATGGCTTCGGACGAGTGTAAACGCATCTTGCGTGAGTCAATTCTATTACAGCTTTGATGGTTGTCGATTCACTTCATTAGGAGATGAATATTCGCTAAGGTGGGGCGGTTATCGAGGAGATAACATTGGGATATATACCTTTAATGACAAAAAGGATGAAGGCTTTATTGATGTTGATTGGTTCCATTATTCGCATTCAGGCCCAGCAAGTGCAGGGGAAATCTGCGTGGAAACAAATGATTTGACAGTGCGAAAAGGCGAATATGATTTCTTCGGGGAATATCGCTCAGATGGCTTCGGTCACCAAGAGGACATCTCTTCTATAGCGCGGTATGAGTGTCATTCTGAGATCATATCCGTGAATAGTGGGAGGGTATACGCTATTAAGGAAGGGAGAACAGAGATCACGGTATTAGTTGGAGAACGTTCGTGGACAATAAGGGTTCGTGTAATTGGGAATGTTATGTGAAGCCATTCGTTATATCTGCTGGAACCGAGAGTAGCATTCAATATTACTGCTATATGGATTTGGTGAGGATATTGGCCTAACTGGACRTGAATTCAATTTTCGAAATGACAGCAACGCGAAAGACATGTACAATGTTCACTTACAACAAGACAAAAACGGGTATCAGGCGGGGAGTTTCAGATTTACGTTAGTGAGTCATATTACATCTGATCGTGTTCACAATGTCAAAAAATTCGATAACACGGGCGAGGATCTCGAAGATTTAATCTCGATCGGCACGATCGGTCTCATCAAGGCGATCGAGAGCTTCCAGACCGGCAAAGGCACGAAGCTGGCGA
>NZ_JBFRGE010000065.1:0-38804 GCF_052115185.1 Paenibacillus sp. 2TAB19
GCTGACCCCCTACCTGCAAAAACGTCAGAACATTCAGACATAACAGTTACCCATCGTCTCGATGGATATTCCTACCTTCTTACACAAACTTCTTGACGCTACCTGAAAGTCGTTGTTTAACGACATTTCATCAAACTAATCAGGCCTTTTTCCACCATGCAGCCAATATCGCCTCAATAGCGGCCTAAAAACGAACTAAAAGAGGGGTTTCTACTGAAACCTACGATTTAGTGGCCCAAACTGCCGTTATTGCGGAGTCTTTGTGGAAGGGGCAGTGCTGAAACGCGAGGGAAGTGGAGTTTTGCTCATTTGTAAACGAATAGGCGCATAAAATGTCACTACAGAGCCGCTATTGATCCCTGTTCAAGCAATCATGGAATGGCTGGGCAATCCTAGGTGAATGCTTATAAAGTGGGTTTGTTTGGCAAACCAAGCTTATGCTTACGAAGTGTGTTTGCCCCGGCAAACACTAAGCTTATGCTTACGAAGTGTGTTTGCTACGCAAACACTAAGCTTATGCTTACGATGTGTGTTTGCCCCAGCAAACACTTAAGGAGAGTGGGAGATGAACAGGGCACATAATGGGATTGAACTGGCAGAGCGCTACGGAGCCCGCAATTATCACCCTTTACCGATTGTCATCAGCAGCGCCGAAGGCGTGTGGGTGCAGGATACGAGCGGCGCGCGTTACTTGGATATGCTTAGTGCCTACTCTGCTCTGAACCAAGGCCATCGCCATCCGCGGATCATTGCGGCTCTGAAGGAGCAAGCCGATAAAGTGACGATCACTTCAAGGGCGTTCCATAACGAAACGCTCGGTTTATTTTATGAGAAGCTTGYCGCTTATACGGGCAAGGAGCGTATTTTGCCGATGAACACAGGTGCAGAAGCTGTGGAAACGGCGGTGAAGGCGGCTAGACGCTACGCCTATGATGTGAGGGGGATTGCCGACTCGAAGGCGGAAATTATCGTGTTCGAAGGCAACTTCCACGGCAGGACGCTGACGGCAACCTCTTTCTCGTCAACGCCGGAGTACCAGCGAGCGTTCGGGCCGTTCACCCCCGGCTTCCGCATCATTCCTTACGGCGACCCGGATGCGCTGGCCGCTGCCGTAGGCGAGAATACGGCGGCTGTGCTCATCGAGCCGATCCAAGGTGAGGCGGGGATTCGAATCCCGCCGAACGGTTTCCTGCGGCATGCCGCGAGGTTATGCGCGGAGCATGGCGCGTTGCTGATCGCCGACGAGATCCAGACGGGCTTCGGCAGAACCGGTCAACGGTTCGCCTGCGACTGGGAGCAAGTTGTGCCGGATATTTATGTGCTCGGCAAAGCGCTCAGCGGCGGCGTGACGCCAATCTCTGCAATCGCTGCGGATGCGGCGATTATGGATGTGTTCGAGCCTGGCTCGCATGGCTCGACGTTCGGCGGCAATCCGCTCAGCTGCGCTGTCGCGACCGCGGCAATCGCCGTCATCGAGGAGGAGAAGCTTGCTGAACGTTCCGCCGAGCTAGGCGACTACATGCTGCAGAAGCTGAGCAGCCTGTCCCACCCGGACATTAAGGATATTAGAGGGCGGGGGCTGTTCATAGGCATCGAGCTTCACACATCCGCGCGTCCCTATTGCGAGAAGCTGATGCAGCTGGGCTTGTTATGCAAGGAAACGCATGACTCGGTTATTCGCCTTGCTCCGCCGCTCATCATTACCGAAGCGGAGCTCGATTATGCGATCGAAAGATTGAGATCCGTATTCGGAAACGATTCTCGATCCGAAGCGGGAGGTGACGAAGCGTCATGACGCTGTCCCGCGTTGCCATTATTAAAGTTCCGTTCGATCTAGGCGCTGGCACGAGAGGGGCATCGTTCGGCCCTGATTGTCTGCTGCAGGAAGCGGGACTAACCGAGAAGCTGAATTCGCTCTCGATTCCGTATGAAATCGCCGCAGAGGTCGTCGCGAGCATGGTGTCGGATGCATTCGACCCGGCTCAGCTGCCGCCTAATATGAAGCACACGGCTGAAGTATATGCGATGAGCGACAGCCTTGCGGGGCAGGTGTCGGCCGTGGTCGCAAGCGGCGCGTTCCCTTTAGTGCTTGGGGGCGATCATAGTATCGCGATCGGCACCATTGCCGGACTCGCCGAGCATTACGCCAATATGGGCGTCATCTGGTTCGATGCCCACTCGGACATGAACACGGAGCATACGAGTCCGTCGGGCAATATCCACGGGATGTCGCTTGGCATCAGCTTAGGGAGAGGGTTCGATCCGCTTACGAAGCTTAGGGGCATCTGTCCGAAAATAAAACCGGAGCATGTCGCGATCGTCGGGGCCAGATCGCTTGATCCGGACGAGAAGCAGTTCATACGGTCGCTTGGCATTGCATGTTACACGATGCACGATATTGACCGGATGGGCATTGCCAGAGTCATGGATGAAGTCATCCGCCGCATGCAGCGCGAGACGGACGGCGTGCATATCAGCTTCGACATCGACAGCGTAGATCCGCGGGAAGCGCCCGGAACGGGTACTCCGGTCAAGGGGGGCTTAAGCTACCGGGAAGCGCATCTGGCGATGGAGCTTCTGTACCAGGCAGGGATCGCAACATCGGCCGAGCTGGTCGAGGTGAATCCGAGCCTTGATCAAGGGCTCAAAACAGCAACGCTTGCAGTAGAATTAATCGGATCTTTACTCGGTGATCAGATTTTGTAAGATGATTAGATTCTGTCCAGCAAGGGGGAAATGCTGATGCGGGAGCCTTATCAGAACGAGCCGTTTACCGATTTCACGATTAGCGACCGAATTGACGAATTTCAAGAGGCGCTCCGCAAAGTAGAGTCGGAGCTAGGCAAGGAGTATTTGATTAAGATCGGCGCCGACCGGATCGAGACGACTACGAAGCGTCGTTCGATCAATCCGTCCCAGACGACCCAGCTCGTCGGCATCGTATCCCAGGCCGATCAGGCACTGGCCCATAAAGCCATTCTCGCGGCGGCAGCGGCATTCGATAACTGGAAACGCGTCGCGCCTTCGGCACGTGCAAGAATGCTCTACAAAGCGGCTGCCAGCTTGCGCCGCCGCAAGCACGAGTTCTCCTCATGGCTTGTCTACGAGGCGGGCAAAAGCTGGGCCGAGGCGGATGCGGATACGGCAGAAACGATCGACTTCATGGAGTATTACGGCCGGGAGATGGAGCGGCTGTCGGAAAGGCAACCGCTCGTTCCGTATCCCGGCGAGGATAATGAGATGTTCTATATACCGTTAGGCGTGGGCGTTATTATCCCGCCGTGGAATTTTCCGCTGGCGATTATGGCCGGCATGACGATGGCGGCGATCGTGGCCGGCAACACGGTCGTATTGAAGCCGGCGAGCGCAACGGCAGTCGTTGCGGCGAAGTTCATTGAGCTCCTGGAGGAAGCGGGACTTCCGGACGGCGTCGTTAATTTTTTGCCGGGATCAGGTACGGAAATTGGCGATTACTTGGTGGAGCATCCGCTGACAAGATTTATTTGCTTCACCGGCTCGCGCGAGGTCGGGCTGCGTATTAATGAAAGAGCGGCAACCGTGCAGCAGGATCAGAAGTGGATTAAGCGCGTCGTCGCCGAGATGGGCGGCAAGGATACGATCATCGTCGACGAGGACTGCGATCTCGACTTGGCGGCGGAGGCTATAACGGTGTCGGCGTTCGGCTATGCCGGGCAGAAATGCTCTGCTTGCTCAAGGGCAGTCGTCCTCGAAGCGGTGTATGATGCGGTGATCGCCAAAGTTATCGAACGGACGAAGCAGCTTAAGGTCGGCAAGGCTAATGAGCTTACTTCGCATATTGGACCTGTCATAGACGAGCGGGCTTATTTCAGTATCCTGAAATATATCGAGGTTGGGCGCAGCGAAGGCACTGTTGTCTATGGAGGAAGCAAAGGCGGGAACGGCGGATACTTTATCGAGCCGACGATTATTAAGGATGTTGAGCCGTATGCGCGCATCGCGCAGGAGGAGATATTCGGTCCGGTGCTGGCTTTCATCCGTGCCGCCAACTTCGAGGCGGCGATCGATATCGCCAACAATACGGAATACGGGCTGACGGGAGCGGTCATCTCGCGCAATCGCGGCAAGTTGGAGCAAGCGCGGGAACAGTTCCATGTCGGCAATCTCTACTTCAACCGCAAATGTACCGGTGCGCTCGTCGGTGTCCAGCCCTTCGGCGGTTTCAATATGTCGGGAACCAATTCGAAGGCGGGGGGACGAGATTACTTGCTGCTGTTCATGCAGTCGAAGGTGGTCACGGAACGGTTTTAGCTAGCGGTATCATACGTTGGCATTTGGCGGTCAGGCGGGGGAGCGAGTGAGGTAAATCTCATGCAGAGTGAGGCTAACCTCACTCTTTATTGAGGTTCTGAAGTGTTTATAAACAAATAGTGAGGCAAATCTCACTCGCCATGATGCTAGGTTCATGGGTAATGAGGTTTGCCTCACTATTTGGCTTACGCCGAGCCGCCTAAGTCCTAAGTACGCTACACGCGCAGCTTGATCGATTTCTTATATAACGGATACAGCCATTTTACTCCGCTTGGCGTGAGAGAGTCCGCAACGAGATGGGACAAATAGCCGAGCGTGGCAACGACGGCGATCCCTTCTATCTGCAGTTGCTGCTCCAAGCCCCAGCCGATCGCAGCCCAGATGAGCGTCGCCCATACGGTATGCGTCATGCCGCGATGCTTCAGCCAAGGAACCCATGCGACAAACAAACCGAAGCCGATGAGCCAATTCATTTGATAGGTGAAGCCGAYATACATCAGGATACAGCCGACTACGCTCACAAGCGCGTTACGGATAGCGCCTTGTTTCATAACAAGGCCGAGCAGAAGCGCAGCAGCGCTGCTTCCAATGAGGATAGGGGAAAYGGGATGACCTGTAAAAAATAAGTAAGCGATAATGCCGATAAACACGACGCCGCCCCATAACATAAGCTCGCGAATGAGCTTCGACAGCTTGCCTAGCTTGCTGCTCAGCATGCTTGTGCCGTCAAGATCGGCAGCTAATGCCGAGAAACCCGCAATACCGATGAATAACGCGGCATGCTGAAGCGTGAACGGATAATAGATAGATGCGGCTCCGCCAATTGCCGCTCCGATGGTTAGATGTGTTTTACCTGTCATAATTCCTCCTGTGACTGACTAGTCGCTGCTTACTGTTCATAAATGTTCGTGGTTGACGCGTTCATTGCGTACCATCTGCTCCAGCTTCTCTACAATTTGGTCATGCAGCGGGTCGCGCTTCAATAAGCCGAAGAACCGTCTGCGCTTTTGCTTTTTTAGAAGCTGCAGCAAATAGAGCTTTTCTTTAAGCGTGAACATAGGTCCACTTCCTTTCGCCTTGCTCGCTAGGGATAGCGATTACGCTTCATTATAGAGGAAAGATAAGCCGTTATGGAAGCGGTACACGGTACGAAACGAAACATGGTATAATAGCCTCACGAAATGATGGAGCGGGTGGGATGAAAATGGATAATCAATTAGCCGCTGCCTGCGAGGATACATGCGCCGGGACTGAAGCCGATATTGCGGATGTAAAAAGCAAGCTCGTGAGCGACGGGACAGCCGTGGAGCTGGCTGATCTGTTCAAGGCGCTTGGCGACCCGACGCGGGTGAAGATCATTCATGCGCTGCTGCAGTCGGAGCTATGCGTGCATGATTTGACCGAGGTGCTTGAGATGGGGCAGTCCGCGATCTCCCATCAGCTTAGGCTGCTGCGGAATATGCGAATCGTGAAGCGCAGAAAAGTAGGGAAAACGGTATTTTACTCGTTGGATGACGATCATGTGGAGCAAGTTTTCACGCTAACGCTACAACATTTAAAGCATGAGTAAACGAAGAGGCGGCCCGTATATACGAGGTTTGCCTCTTTTTTAGTGTTTAGTGTGTTTTTTGGTGTGAATGAAGTAGGTGGGTAAAATTATGAGAGATAATTTTACTTGATTTTTAGTAAAATAATCGTATATTTGTAGATAGAGAAGTAGCGACGGCTGCGAACTGAACCGAAATGCAGGAAGGAAAGTTAGCATGGCTACCATAAAAGATATTGCACAGCAAGCGAATGTGTCTATCGCAACCGTATCGCGCGTGCTCAATTATGATCCGGGCTTATCCGTTACGGATGAGACGCGGAAGCGGATTTTCGAGGTTGCGCAGAAGCTGAACTATAAGACGCTCCGAGAGCGAAACGGGAGCGGGCAAGCGCAGACTAAGGAACGTTACCGCATTGGACTCGTAAGCTGGTATTCGGAGCAAGAGGAGATGCTGGATCCGTATTACTTGGCGATTCGGCTTGGCGCGGAGAAGGAGTGCTTCCAGCGGCAGATCGAGATGGTGAAGCTGTTCGTCCAAGGCGGCGACTCGACTTCTGATTGGTTAGGCGAACCGCTCGACGGCATTGTCGCGATCGGCCGTTTCGAGAAAGACGATTTGGAGCGGTTTCCCGAAGGCATGACGAATATCGTGTTCGTCGATTCGTCGCCGGAGGAAAATCGATTCGATTCGGTTGTTATCGACCTGCGCAAATCGGTGTTCGAGGTGCTCGACTATTTGATTGGGCTAGGCCATACGGAAATTGGTTATATTGGCGGGCATAATAAGGTGAACAACAAGCGGGTGCAGGATGAGCGAGAGCTTGCATTCGTAGAGCGGCTTACCGTGCAAGACATTTATAATCCGGCATTTGTATTTACGGGCGACAATCTGTACGCCGAAGAAGGCTATAAGCTAATGAAAGCTGCGATAGAAGGCGGAAAGCTGCCGACGGCTTTTTTTATCGAAAACGATTCGATGGCTGTTGGCGCGCTGAGAGCGCTGCACGAGGCCAAGCTGCAAGCTCCGCATGATATCTCGATCGTTGGCTGCAACGACATTCCCATCTCAGCTTATATGCAGCCGCCGCTGACAACCGTTAAGGTGCACATGGAGCATATGGGCGAGACGGCAGTGGAATTGCTTGCGGATCGGATGGCGGGCGGCAGGGATATCGCAAGAAAAATCGTTTTGCCTGCCAGACTGTTGGAGCGGGAGAGCAGCGGTCGTCCGAGGCGGAATGACTAGCGGATATCGCATAAGAACGGAGTCGATTACATGCCATTATTGACAGTAGGCCAGAGTGTTCTGCCAGCTGTGCGCAAACAGAAGGATGTGGAGGCGGTTCTCGCCACTCCTTATACGTATATGGTGCTTCTAGGCGGCCATCTGGGTCAATTGAAGCCTCTCGTCGACCTGGCTGGTCAGCATGGCAAGAAGGTGCTGCTGCATGCCGATCTGATCGATGGACTGAAGAACGATGAGTATGCAGCGGAGTTTCTATGCCAATCCATTAGACCGGCAGGTCTGATCTCGACGCGTTCCACCGTGATCGGAAGGACGAAAAAAAACGGACTGATTGCCATACAGCGGCTGTTTCTCATTGATTCGGATGCGATCGAGCACAGCTATACGCTGCTCGAGAAGACGCAGCCCGACTACATCGAGGTGCTGCCGGGCATTATGCCCGATATGATTCGCGAGGTGAAGGAGCGAAGCGGGATTCCGATTATTGCCGGCGGCCTTATTCGGACGGCGGGCGACGTATCGAATGCGCTCGCGGCAGGCGCTTCCGCGATCACGACTTCACGCAAGGAGCTTTGGCAAAATTTCAGTACAGGCAATGAACTATAGATACTTCTTGGGGAGGAATATCGGATGGACAAATACATGCTGGCGCTCGACCAAGGCACGACGAGCACAAGGGCGCTACTGGTCGATCACGGCGGCCATATTGTCGATATGGTGCGCGAGGAGCTTCCGCTCGTATATCCGGAGCCTGGCTCCGTAGAAGCCGATGCGTCATTTATATGGGAATCAGCGAAAAAAGTAATTGCAGGCTTGCTTGCGAAGACAGGCATTGCAGTGGGACAAATTGCCGGAATCGGCATTACGAATCAGCGGGAGACAACCGTTGTCTGGGATAAGGCTACAGGCGAGCCGATTCATCACGCCATTGTATGGCAATCTCGCCAAACGACGCCGATATGCGAGCAGCTCAAGGCAGACGGCCATGAGCGCGCGTTCCATACGCGGACTGGCTTGCTGATCGACGCCTACTTCTCCGGCACGAAGGTGAAGTGGCTGCTTGATCATGTGGATGGAGCGAGAGAGCGAGCGGAACGCGGAGAGCTGCTATTCGGCACGATCGATAGCTGGCTCGTCTGGAAGCTGACAGGCGGAGCGGTACATGTGACGGATGTGACGAATGCGTCCCGTACGATGGTGTTCAATATACACGATCGCCGCTGGGACGATGAGCTGCTGCGCATACTGGATATTCCTGCATCCATGCTGCCTGAAGTACGGTCCTCTTCGGAGGTATATGGTCATGTTGCCCCCGAGCTATTCGGAGCGCCGATTCCAATTGCGGGCATGGCTGGGGATCAGCAAGCGGCTTTGTTCGGACAGACGGCATTCGATAAAGGCTGCACGAAAAATACTTACGGCACAGGCTGCTTCATGTTGATGAACACGGGCGAGCAAGCGATCGTGTCCGATCGCGGCTTGTTGACGACCATCGCATGGGAAGTGGACGGCAAGCTGGAATACGCGCTTGAAGGCAGCGTATTCGTAGCGGGTGCAGCCATTCAATGGCTGCGTGACGGGCTTGAGTTGATTGAGTCGGCAAGCGAAACCGAGGCGCTGGCCGAGCAGGTTGAATCGACGGACGGAGTCTACGTCGTACCCGCATTCGTTGGACTTGGCACGCCGTATTGGAACAGCGATGTTCGCGGTGCGGCATTCGGGCTGACGCGCGGGACGTCGAAGGCTCATTTTGTACGCGCCGTACTGGAGTCGCTCGCTTATCAGACGAAAGATGTGCTTTCCGTCATGATCGAGGAGTCGGGCCTTAAGCTGCAAGCATTATCCGTCGATGGCGGCGCGATCGGCAACAACCTGCTCATGCAGTTCCAAAGCGATCTGCTAGGCGTGCCGGTGGAGCGGCCACTCGTAAGCGAGTCGACGGCGCTTGGCGCAGCTTACTTGGCAGGACTCGCTACCGGCTTCTGGAGCAGCAAGGAGGAGCTTGCTGCGCTTCGTCAAGTGGAGCGGGTGTTCGAACCGGGCATGGAAGACACGAGAAGGCAAGAGCTGTACGATGGTTGGCACCGCGCGGTAAAGGCTGCCATGGCATTTGCCAAGTAATCATGTTATAATAACGACAAGTTAATAACGGTTGGAGACACGGAGAAACCATGATAGCCGCTTTCGTATCCTCGTTTGAGGGGGAGAGCGGTTTACGTGGTTTCTTTTTTTGTTGCTTTAGGAGTAACGAAATACGATCAACAGAACAATAATAGGTATAGAGCGCTGGGAGGCTGCGGAAAATATGAATACGGATACGAAAGAAACGGCTTTTGCCGCACAAAATAGGGAACTTCGATTAGAAGAGATGACACGCATGGAGCTGGACCTGCTCGTCATTGGCGGCGGCATTACAGGCGCCGGCATCGCGCTGGATGCGGTAACGAGAGGGCTTCGCGTTGCTGTCGTGGAGATGCAGGATTTTGCGGCTGGCACGTCGAGCCGTTCGACGAAGCTTGTGCATGGCGGTCTACGCTACTTGAAGCAATTGGAGATTAACGTCGTGGCCGAGGTAGGCAAGGAGCGGGCGATCGTATATGAGAACGGGCCGCATGTGACGACGCCGGAGTGGATGCTGCTGCCGCTTTACAAAGGGGGCACATTCGGCAAGTTCTCGACGTCCATCGGACTGCGCGTCTATGATTTTCTAGCTGGCGTCAAGAGGCAAGAGCGCCGCAAAATGCTTAGCGCCGAGGAAGCGCTGCGCAGAGAGCCGTTATTGAAGCGCGACGGATTAAAGGGCGGCGGCTACTATGTGGAATATAGAACGGACGATGCTCGCCTGACAATTGAAGTAATGAAAAGAGCGGTTGAGCTAGGGGCGCTTGCCGTTAACTATGCCAAAGTGGATAACCTGCTCTACAATAGCGGCGGCGTAGTAGAAGGCGCTGCGGTACGGGATATGATCAGCGACAAGACGTATGACGTTCGGGCAGCGAAAGTGATTAATGCGACAGGTCCGTGGGTAGATGAGCTGCGCGAAAAGGACGGCTCCAAACAAGGCAAGACGCTGCGGCTGACGAAAGGCGTCCATCTTGTATTCGACGGCAAACGATTCCCGCTTAAGCAAGCGGTGTACTTCGACACGCCGGACGGACGGATGGTGTTCGCGATTCCACGCGAGGGCAAAACGTACTTTGGTACGACCGATACGAATTATAAGGGCGATACGGCAACGCCTGTCATGACGATGGAGGATCGCGACTACTTGCTGCAAGCGGCGAACTTCATGTTCCCGCAAATGAAGCTTGTCGTCGCCGACGTGGAATCAAGCTGGGCCGGGCTAAGGCCGTTAATTCAGCAAGAAGGCAAGTCGCCTTCGGAAATATCGCGCCGCGACGAGATCTTCGTCTCGAACTCGGGCTTCATTTCAATAGCGGGCGGCAAGCTGACCGGCTACCGTAAGATGGCTGAGACGGTCGTCGATAAAGCGGTCGAGCTGCTGCGCAAGGACGGCGGGGCTATCGGCATAGGCCGCAGCGATACGAAGGAGCTGCGCATGTCGGGCGGTGATACGGGCGGATCGGCTGGATTCGCAGCTTATGTAGCTGCACAGGTGAAGAAAGGGATGGCTGCAGGCTTGAAGGAAAGCGAAGCGCGTATGATTGCGGAAAAATACGGCTCGAACGCCGAGAAGCTATACGCACTCGCTGATGCAGTCACGGCGAAGTGGGCAACCTCCCACAAGCTGCCGCTAGTGCTTGCCGTACAGCTCCGTTATTCGATGGAGGCAGAAATGACGGTGAAGCCGGAGGACTTCTTTATCCGCAGAACTGGCGATCTATTCTTCCGTATTGGGGAAGTACGCAAGTGGAAAGGCGCTGTAATTCCCGCAATGGCCCAGCAATTGGGATGGACGGCAGAGCAGCAGGCGCAGTACAGCAAGGATTTGGAGCGGAAGCTGGCTGAGGCAGTTGAAGCGCCGAAGCAATAAAAATACGAGAGAGGCCCGCGTATGAGAACGCAGGCCTCTTTTTTTTGTTCTCAATTGGGCAATATAAGTTGCAGAACAAGCAAATTATTCATATAATACATATGAGCATGTATTCATATATAATTCGATTTCGAATTCATAAGAGCAAGTTGGGGGAGATTTAACATGGGCGAGAAACCGCGTGAACGATTAAGCAGCAGCAAGGCCGGCAATAAAGTGGAAGGTTGTGCAGAGAGCCACGAGCACTCGCATGAGCCTCATGAACATGGCGATGGATGCAATCATAGCGCTGATCATGCTCATAAGCCAAGTAAGGATCGTAGTCACAATCATAGCCATAGTCATAGTCACGGCGGACATAGTCATCACGGACACAGCCACCATGGGCATTCCCATGGACCGAACAATAAAGCGGGGCTGCTGTTCGCCTTCGTCATAACGGCGGGCATTATGGTGCTGGAGTTCGTCGGCGGCCTCGTGACGAATTCGCTGGCGCTGCTCTCCGATTCCGGGCATATGCTTAGCGATGCGGCTGCGCTTGCGCTTAGTCTCGCCGCGATGTGGTTCGCCGCAAGACCTTCCTCTGCCAAGCGAACATTCGGGTTCCATCGCTTCGAAATATTAGCTGCCCTGCTTAACGGCGTATCGCTGTTCGTCATCTCCGGCTTCATTATCGCGGAAGCGATCAAGCGTTTCTGGGAACCGCCGACTGTAGCGAGCGGATCGATGATGATCATCGCAGGTATCGGCTTGCTGGCGAACCTTGCGAGCGCATGGTTCCTCATGCGCAAAGGCGACGTAAAGGATAATCTGAATGTTCGCAGCGCCTACTTGCATGTCATCGGCGACGCGATTGGCTCCGTTGGCGCGATAATTGCCGGGCTGCTTATGCTGCTGTTCTCGTGGTACATCGCCGATCCGGTTATAAGCGTTATTGTCGCGCTGCTCATTCTGAAGAGCGCGTGGGGCATCATCAACTCCACCGTTCATATTCTGATGGAAGGCACGCCGCACAGTATTGATGCTGATGAAGTTAAAGCAACTTTGCTCGGCGTAACAGGCGTTAGCGATGTGCATGATCTTCATATCTGGACGATTACGTCCGGCATCGATTCGTTAAGCTGCCATCTTATTATTCGCGATGATGCGGACAGTCAGGCCGTCCTGCGCGAGGCCTTAAAGCTAATCGAGGAGCAATACGGCATCGACCACGCCACGATTCAGGTGGAGAACTCTTCCTTACGGCATGCCGAGCTGCGGGTATAAATAAGACAAACGCCTCTTTTCCCATCGCATTGCGGCGATGAGGAAGAGAGGCGTTTTTGGCATCGGCATGTTTAACTGGAATTTCTCCCGTTAATTATAGCGATTTTGGTTAAATTGAAGAAATAACTGGAGTTCCTCCTGCTAATATCGCTACTTCTGAGAAAAAACGTCTTGTTGGTTCAAAATAACGGGAGTTTCTCCTGTTGTTTTGCGAATAGGTAGTTTTCGCCCAGTAATAACGGGAGTTTTTCCAGTTATTTTGGACGGGATCGATATGGTTACGGCTTTACGCTCATCGCGCTTCCTCGCTAATCGATTTTGTTCGGTATAACTGAGCGCCTACAAGGAAGGAAACGACGCCCCATAGCGCCATGATGCCCATGCCCAGCCAGAAGGCTCCGTTCGTAACGCTCTCCGCATAGATGAGGCCGTCGCGTATGCCGTCCACAAAGTAAGTAAGCGGAAGCACCTGCGTCACCGGCTGAAGCCATTGCGGCAATTGCTCAAGCGGGAAGAAGACGCCGCTTAGGAACATCATAAGCATGCTGGCGATATTCGCCATGCCCATATAAGCTTCGATCGTCTTGCTGAACGACGAGAATAAGTAACCCATCGCATTGAAGACGAGAGCGCCGGCGAAGAAGGCGACAGCAAGACTGAAAATATTAATATGCAAGGAAGCCCCGAAGCCATATACGCCGATTAGCGACAAAATGACGATCTGCACGATGCCGAGCATCAAGCGCACAAGCATGCTCGCGAGACCGTACAGTCCCATCCTGGCCGGTGTCATTCGAAGCCGCTTCAACAATCCGCGCCTGCGTAAGTCGACGAGCTCAACCATGCCGAACAATCCGCCTTGCGCGACGGATAATCCGATCATGCCCGTAAGCAGGAAGTCCTCGTATTTCAAGTCTTCCGCACCGGAAGTGACTGAAGAAATCGTCATGCCGATTACCGGCTCAGCTCCCGCTGCCTCTAGATTGGCTTGTTGAATGAACTTATCCAATACGCCGGAGACAACTTGAGTCGTTACGCTTCGTTCGTTCTTCGTATTGACGATGAGCTCCAACGTAGCGGACTCCCCCGATTGGGGCAATATGATCAATGCGTCTACATCCTCGTTTTTCAGCCAATCCAGTCCTTGCTCCTTGCTGACCGGCGTTTCTTCCTTCAGCTCGAGCACGGGAACTTGGCGCAGCTGTTCGAGCAATTGCTCGGATTCGGTTGTCTGAGCGGGCTGAGATACAGCGATGGTCGCCTTGAAATCATCGTCCCCGCCGCCCGTGAAGATAATCATAAACAACACCATCAGAATGATGGGGAAGAAAATATTCCAAAACCACACCTGCTTCTCGCGGAACATCATCTTAATCTGAGCAACGAACATTTTGTTGAATTGCTTCACGCCGTTACCGTTCAACTCAATCCCTCCATTCCTTGCCGGTGAAGGCGATGAATACGTCCTCCAGGCTCATCTCGCGAATCGAGATTTGCTGAGTACGGTAGCCGCGATCCTTCGTGAAGCCGAACAGATCGTACAGCGTCTCCTCCGGCTGCGCCGTCCATATGCAGAGCGTCGAATCTTCCCTATTTACCCTTGCAACAGCAGGATGAAGGAGCGCCATCTGCTCCGTTACGATAGCAGCCTTCTCTCCGTCCATCAGCGAAAGCCGCACCTCGCGTTCGTTGGTCAACCGATCGATCAGCGCAGCGGGCGTGTCGAGCGCGATAATTTTCCCTTGGTCGACAATGCAGACGCGGTCGCTGAGCTTCTCGGCCTCCTCCATATAGTGAGTCGTAAGTATAGTCGTCTTGCCAAGCTCCTTCAGCTTCAGGATGATGTCCCAAATATTGCGCCGCGCCTGCGGATCAAGCCCCGTTGTCGGTTCATCGAGAAAAATGACAGTCGGATCGTTGATCATGGCGAGGCCGATCGCGAGCCTCTGCCGCTGACCGCMGGACAGCTTTTTCACATGTTTATTGCGTTGGTCGGTCAAGTTAATCATTTCGAGCACTTCTGCAGTAGGAGTCGCTTTGGGGTAAAAGGAGGCGAATAAGTCGAGGTTTTCCTGGACGGTCAATAGATCAAATAGAGCACCGGACTGCGGCTGTACGCCGATCGTCCTTTTGATCTGGTCGCTGTTGCGCTTCCAGTCGAGCGAGCCGAAGGCAATGCTGCCTCTATCGGGCGTCTGCAGCCCTTCAATCATCTCGAGCGTCGTCGTCTTTCCTGCGCCGTTCGGTCCGATGATCGTAAATATTTCTCCGGCTTCGACCGAGAAGCTAATGTCCTCGACCGCCGTAACCGCCCCGAACGTCTTGTGCAGGTGGTTCACTTCCAATACGGGCATAAGGCTTACCTCTCCTTCACGTTCGATTGGCTATACAGAATGATTGTAAAATAACCCAGCACTTCCTCCCAGCGTCCACAGGACGTAATTTAACTCCGTCTGTAGGAGGAGAGAGGTGTTAGGGGATATAGCTTAAATTTCAACTTAATTCAACATAATGTTAACGACATATAACTTAATAAACAGGACCAATCGATTTGAAATCTATTTTAAAGCGGCGTTTTGGTCGATGTACCCCGTGTGATAAGGGATTGTCATCAATGTGTTGGTATTTAGCTGCATAAACAAAATTACAACTTAAATAAATTTGTTAAAATATTTGTTTACAAAAACGAAACGAAATAATACAATAAAGCTGTTAATGTAAGCGCGTACAATTAAAAGTTGAAACTTTTGTTGAAGTGCTTGCTCAATACGAACGAAGCGGGGGATTGGCAATGAAGAAGAGAAATGCGGTTATTACGGCGTCGCTGGCGGCTATGCTGGCGTTGTCGGCGTGCTCGGGCAACTCAGGTTCAGGCAATCATGTAAACGGTAACAAGAATGGCAACGATCCAGCCGCAACGAATGATGCGGCAACGGATAAGCCGGCCGCGCCGCTTGCCATCAGCATGGCGCTGATGGCCGGGCCGAAGACGCCGGATTCGTGGGCCGAGAAGACGCTGGAGGAACAGCTTGCGGCTAGTATGGGCAGAACGGTTGACGTGCAGCCGGTGTTCCTGCCGGATTGGTCGGAGCTTAATACGAAGATCAACCTGCTCATGAGCGCGAAGGATACGCGCCCCGGCATTCTGTGGACGGGCGATACGAAGGAGTTTTTGAAGTGGATCGACGCGGGCGTCGTTCAAGACGTAACGCCTTCGCTTCAGAAGTACGGCAAAGAAATCATCAATTATTATTCGAAAGATACGTTGTTCTACCACTGGGACAGCAGCGGCAAAATGTTCCGCATTCCCGGCGACGTACCGGAAGCGAGCTACATGACAACGATTCTGCGCAAGGATTGGCTCGATAACCTCGGCCTGCAAGTGCCTAAGACGCTCGATGAGTACGTCGCGGTGCTGCGCGCGTTCGCGAACGACGATCCGGACGGCAATGGCAAGAAGGACACATACGGCTTGTCCGGCGACAACTATTATCGCAGTCTTGCTCCGTTCTTCTATGCCTACGGCGTCGATGTGGAAAACTTCATTAAACAAGAAGACGGAAGCGTGAAGTTCGGCTCGGTTATGCCGGAAGTGAAGCCTGTGCTGGAGCTGCTGCAGACGCTTTATAAGGAAGGCGTTATCGATCCGCGCATGTCGACGGCGGCGAACAGCGACGACGAGAAGGTTAACGAGATTTTCGCATCGGGCAAGGTCGGCTCGTTCTACCGCTTCGTCGATTATTTCAACCCGGGCAACTCGGCAGCCATTTCGTTCAAGAAGCTGAACCCGACAGGMGAATATATCGCTATTCATCCTGTTACAGGACCAGACGGCTTCGGTTCGGATCAACCTGATCCGCGCATTGGCTGGTGTTACTTGGTCGTAACGGATGCGGCCGATGCGGACAGCGCCGTTCAAGTGCTGAACACGATGGCGACACCGGATACATTCAAGCTCCTCGCATTCGGCAAGGAAGGCGAGCATTACGAGATGAAGGACGGCATCTTCACGCCGACCATTACGCCGGACGAAGGCAATAAGCTCGGACTTGGCAACTTCGGCTGGTACATTCAGCGCAAGGACGCGGCGAATATCAAGAACGTGCCTGCCGTTACGGAGCTGTTCGAGAAGAAGCTGGAGACGTCGCAGCCGATGCGCGACAAGATCGTTGTGTTCAAAGCGCTCGACAGACCGGAGTGGGACAAATATTCGGCGGACATTAAGAAAGCGCGCGACGAGCTGTTCTGGCTCATCATTACGGGCAAGAAGCCGGCAAGCGCGTTCGACGACTTCGTGAAGCAATACGAGAAGCTCGGCGGCAAACAGATCGACGAGGAAGCTGCCGGCCTATTCGAGAAGCAGCAACAGGATTATGTCGAGTACGACAAATGGTATGAGACGAACATTGAGCCGTTCAAATAAACCGGCAAGGCAGGAGGGGAAGCGGAATGGAGGCATTAAGAGAGACGTCGCCTATCGTCGGTAAGACCAGCGTTGCCTCCAGAAGGGCGCTGTGGAAGGACTTGGTCCGGGATAAATATTTGTATCTGCTACTGTTGCCGGGTCTACTGCTTATTCTCGTATTTCGGTATGCGCCGATGTACGGCATTGTCATCGCCTTTCAGGATTACAACATTTTCAAAGGAGTAGGAGGGAGCGAGTGGGTTGGATTGGATCAATTCACCCGCTTGTTCGGCTCCCCTGATTTCTACGAAATATTGCGCAACACGGTGCTCATCAGCCTATACAAGCTGGCAGCCTCCTTCACAATTCCGATCGTGCTGTCGCTGCTGCTGAACGAGCTGAGGCATCTTGCATTCAAGCGAGTGACGCAATCGATCATCTATTTGCCGCATTTCGTGTCCTGGGTTATTTTTTCGGGCGTCATCATTTCTTTTCTGAATCCGGTGGACGGCCTGATTAATACGGTGATTGCGAAGTTTGGCGGGAATCCTATTGATTTTCTCGGGAACACCTCCTATTTTCGCTCGATACTCGTCATTAGCGACGTGTACAAGGAGGTAGGTTGGGGAACGATCATCTATCTTGCGGCGATTGCCGGGGTGAACGCCGATCTGTACGAGGCGGCCCGGATGGACGGGGCGAACAAAGCTCGCCAAATGTGGCATGTGACGCTGCCGTCTATTCGCCCCGTCATTATTATTTTGGTCATTCTAAGCCTCGCGAACATTCTTGAGGCCGGCTTCCAGCAAGTGTTCTTGCTCTACAGCCCGCTCGTCTACGAGGTTGGCGACATTATCGATACGTATGTGTACAGGGTCGGCATACAGGAAGCGAATTACAGCTATGCAACGGCGGCCGGTCTGTTCAAGTCGCTTGTGGCTATGGTGCTGATCGTGTCCGTCAACAAGCTGGTGAAGCTGAGCGGGCAGGATGGCCTGTGGTAAAGGAGGAGCAAACTTGAGTCTATCTGTAGGCGAAAAAATTTTTTCATACGCGAACTATTTGTTCTTCATCGCAGTCATGCTGCTGATGCTTTATCCGTTCTGGTATATGGTGATGGGCTCGTTCAGCGATCCGGTATATGTGGCAAACGGCGGCTTCTTCTTGAAGCCGGCCGGCTTCTCAATCTCGGCTTATGAGGCGGTGCTGCAAAATGTATCGATCTTATCGGGCTTCAAAGTAACGGTTATAACGACGATCGGCGGAACGGTTATCGGCACGTTCCTCACGGCGACGACCGCTTATGCGATCTCGAAGCGGAGGCTTCGCGGCAGAATGCTCTTCTCGTTCCTCATTCTGTTCACGATGCTGTTCAGCGGCGGTCTTATTCCGTCTTATCTGCTGATCAAGGAACTGCATATGATTGACACCTATTGGGCGCTCATCTTGCCGGCGGCGCTGGGGGCGTGGAATATTTTCGTCATGCAGAGCTTCTTCCGCGGCATTCCCGATGAGCTGGAGGAAGCGGCCAAGATCGACGGAGCGAACGACTTGACCGTCTTCTTCCGCATCGTGCTTCCGCTGTCGAATGCGGTAATGGCCACGATTGGGCTATTTATTGCGGTCTGGTATTGGAACGACTTCTTCTCGTCGGTGCTGTATGTGACGGAGAAGGATATGTGGCAGCTGCAGATGGTGCTGAAGGATCTGATCAGCAATACGTCCGCTGCCATTATGCAGGCGGGCATATCGGTCAGTTACCAAGGAGACGTGAACGAGTTCACGATCAAGATGGCTTCGATTATCGTGTCGAGCATACCGATTCTGCTCGTGTACCCTTTCTTGCAAAAACATTTTGTCAAAGGGGCGCTTATCGGGTCGGTGAAAGGTTGAGATAGCGGATTGCGGCTTATGCGGATAGAAAAGCAATAAAGGAGGAATACGGTTTTGAGGAAAATAACATGGTTAACGCTTATCGTGCTTTTGTTCAATACGATTGCAGTAGGGGCGGTCTCTGCGGCCGAGGAGCAGGGGGAGACCGGAGAAGCGTGGACATCGGTGCTGGACGGCTTCGTCGAGGTTGATCCGGAGACGAAAGATACGCTGAAGCTGAACGGAGAGCTGTTCCGGTTCGCGTCGCTCAATTATCCGGGAGGCATTAGCGATACGCCGTTCGCGCAGGAGGATGCGATTCGCACGCTGGCGGAGATGGGCGGCAAAGTGACGCGCAGCTATGTGCTGCCGGTTAAGCGATATGACGATTCGAATGTTTCGAGCGCTTATGTGCTGGGACCGGACGAGGACGGGGTCATGCAGTTCAACGAAGAGAACTTCAAGAAGCTCGACCGTTTGCTCGCTTTGGCGAATCAATACGGCGTGCGGGTTATCATCCCGTTCGTTGACCAATGGCAGTGGACCGGCGGCATCGAGAGCTATGCGGCGTTCCGCGGCTACCCGATCTCGGGCGATGCGGCGAACGACCCTGACGCTTGGAATTTTTACACGGACCCTGCGATCAAAGCGGATTTCAAGCAGGTTATCAGCTATACGATGAACCGCGTCAACTCGTACACAGGCGTGGTGTACAAGGAAGATCCGGCGATTCTGGCATGGGAGACGGGCAACGAGCTTGGCGGCTACAACCAGGATAAGTTCCCGCAGGCGTGGACGACCGAGATGGCGGCGTATATCCAGTCCGAGCATCCGGAGCAGCTAGTGCTCGACGGACGGTTCGCGATCCATCCGGATTCGCTCGCGGATCCGAATATCGACGTGGTGGGGAACCATTTTTATACGGGCAACTTTATCGATAAAATCAATGCGGACCGCGCTTCGGCCACGGGGAAGAAGCCTTACATTCTAGGCGAATTCGGCTTGTATACAAAGGCGGCTCCGGTGGACGCTCTGTTCAATACGGCGCTGCAGAACGGTACGAGCGGCGTCATGATCTGGAGTCTTCGTCCGCATAAGGACGACGGCGGCTTCCTTTGGCATGACGAGGACCCGGGCAACTGGTCTTCCTATCACTGGCCGGGCTTCTCTTCCGGCGATTGGTACGACGAGACGAACATTATACGTACGGTCTATAAGTACGCGCACTATATGAATATCGATGATAGAGAGAAAGATAGCGACGTGCCGGCTATTTCCGTACCTGCGAATGCACCGGTACTGTTCGATATCGATTCGGTCGCGAATATGAAATGGAAGGGCTCGGTCGGTGCGGCTGGCTACGAGATTCAGCGCTCTAGGGACGGCAACGATTGGGTAACGGTGGAGGAGAGCTTCTCCGATGGCGGCAGAGCGGGGACGCCTGCGTTCCATGACGAGCTGGCGATTACCGGCGAGCATTACTATTACCGCGTAAGAGGCGTTAATGAAAGCGGAGCATCCGATTGGTCGAATATCGTAGAGACGACTGCGACGCATATCGTAACGGATGAGCTTAGCCTGCTCTATAACGATAACGAGAAGCGGAAAGTATATGCTTACGATCATTCTGCAAATCTCGTAACGAATGCAGACGTATGGAATGAGCAAGGTGTCGGCTTCAAGGCTTCGGTAACGGGAGCCGAGTTCGGGTATTTGACTTACGGCTCGCCTGTGCCGATTCATCGTCTCGCGGTGAAAACGCTTGGAGGCGGCGTGCCGCAGTTTATGATTTCCGCGACGAATGGCGGGTTTGCAGAGGCGCCCGAGGAAAGTGTATCCGTAGCTGATGATGCCGATGGAAAAGTGTACACGCTGACGGATTTGCCTGCGGATACACGTTTCGTGAAGCTACTCGTCCCGGGAAATTCCTCGCTTCGCGTAGATCGCGTGGAACTGGAGTATTTGTATGACGGTGAAGGTTATGTGGCGCTTGAACCGATAACGCGCGGCGGCTTCATCGTCGATTCCGAATTCACGGATTTGCCGGATGCGATGAGCGCGAATATGGCAGTGGCGGATGGAGCGCTGACGGTTGAAGACGCCGAGGCGGGATTTGTGCAGTACCGTACGGGCGGCGACATCAATTCGTATCGGGTCATGAGTAAATCCGCGGCAGCTGGCGCTGCTCCGCTAACCTTCGAGGCTTCGCTTGACGGCGTGCACTTCACGGAGGTGCAGTCTGCGGTACAGTCGATCGTGAACGAGGATGACAGCGTAACGACGATTTATTCCGATTTTGCCGTGAAGACGGGCACTCGTTACTTGAAAGTGGGTTTCCCGGCAGGAGCGGTGGACGATGGGTTGACCGTGACGCGAGTGGAAATCGGTTATGGCAAGCATATGATCCCGCTCACCGATAAACCGCCGGTTAACGTGCTGGAGGATGGGGAGTATTACTTCGGCAACGATGAGAAGTTGAAGGAAGCCTATACGGCAGATGACGGCGGCGACGCTATTGAGGCATCCATTGAGAGTGTCGTCAAAAACGGCGGCAGCTACGGCATGAAGGTGGATTACGGTTTTGACGCCAATTATTATGCAGGTTTGACGAAGGAGCTCGGAGGAGCGGACTTGTCCGGCTTCGACGCCTTGCAAGCATGGGTAACGCCGGATGATTCGGGCAATAAGCTTCGGTTCAGATTCAAGCTGGGCGACCATTCCGTATGGGAAGCGGAGAAGGTGCTGTCCGGAACGGAAGGGCGCACGATTCAGATCAAGTATGATGAATTCGAGCAACCGTCTTGGGATACGCCGGTCGCGGGCATGGATATGGGCGACGTTCAGTCGTTCTCCATCTATGTCAGCTCCGATGCTGCGGCAAGCGCGAATAGCGGCACGATCTACTTGGACGACATTCGGGTAGCGAGCGCGACGAAGCTGGACAATTATGAGAGCTACGGCGGGTACGATACGCTTGTGCAGAAGGCATACAGTCGGAATTCAGGCGGCGGCAAGTTCGATGTGTCGCTTACGGGCGAGCACAAGTCGGAAGGCGCTTACGGGCTTAAGCTCGATTACGATGTAGCTGCGGCCGGTTATGCTGGCGCCACGCTGAACCCGAATTACTTGAACCTGTCGGGTTATGACGGTTTCTCGATGTGGTTCAAACCGGACGACTCGTATAACAAGCTCGTCATTCAGTTCACGACGGAGGACGGGAAGTTCTGGGAGACGTCGACGACGATCAAAGGCACGGACGCAAGGCTGATGTACGTGCCGTTCGCGAAGTTCAGACATCCGAGCTGGTATGGCGGGGACGCAAATGCCGTGCCGGATGCCAGCAAGAACATAATTGCTTTCTCCATCTATATCAACAAAGATGAAGGGAAAACGAAAGCGACCTCGGGCACGGTGTATATCGACGACATTAACGGCGCTCTATTTAACGAGAAATTGGCGAATGCGTCGGTGACGATTAACGATGCGCAGGAGGGCGAAGGGCAAGAGGCAGAGGTAGTAGCGGCGTTTCCTTACACGGTAAGCGGAACGGGTCCTGCCGGCGAGTATGTCACGATCCGAGTCGGACAGCAGCAGTTCAATGCTCTGATTAATGAAGAAGGTGCTTGGAGCTATGACATTCCGCGCATGGTGAACGGCGAAGGCCGCGAGATACGCGCGGCGATCGAGCTGTATGACGAGACGGCTATTGTCTCGGATACGATAATGGTGAATGTTAACGTACCGGGCAATACGTATCAGGAGATCGAGAACGGCGGCGGCACGGACCCGGTCGATACGACCAATTACAGCTTGAACGGCAGCTTCGATGAAGTGGTCGATGCGGCCGCATGGCCATTGCTGCCTAAGCATTGGACGCATAAGGATGCCGAGGGCAATGATATCACGAACGGCATCGTGAAGCTGGAGGGCAACGCGCGTACGGGCGACTACAAGCTCGTTCATTATAACGGCAGCCCTTATGAGGCCATCTCTTCGCAGAAGGTGACGGGCTTGGCTGAAGGGATCTACGAGCTGACTGCTTGGACACGCTCGAAGGACGGCAATCCGCAGCTTGCGGAGATGACGGCTGCGGCGTCTGGCGAGGCCGCGGTGAGCGAACCGCTCGAAGCGGGTGAAGGCACGTGGGTGAAGCAGACAATAACGGGCATCGCAGTTACGGATGGCGAGCTTACGATCGCGTTCCGCTCAAAGAGCACGGCGGGCGACTTCTGGATCTCCGTCGACGATGTGTCGCTGACGAAGATCGGTAACATCAACTACGCGGTTAACGGCGGCTTCGAGAGCTTCACGGTAGACGCGTCGTCTGGCGCGATGCTGCCAGACTCATGGGTTAGTATGAATGAAGCGGGAGATGTTGTTACGGACGGCACGGCCAAGACGGAAGCATCGGCGTCCAGCCATTCCGGCAGCTATCAGCTTGCTCATTGGAAAGACGTTGCCTATAAGATAACGACGTCGCAGGAAGTGACGGGCTTGAAGGACGGCACGTATGAGCTGCGGGCTTGGACGAGATCGAAGGGCGGCCAGGCGAAGGCGGAAATGAGAGCGAGCGGCTACGGCGGCGCGGTGCTTAGCGATACTATTGAGGAAGGCGAATCCACATGGGTACAGCAGCGAATCAGCGGCATTCAGGTGAAGAGCGGCAAGCTTACGATTTCGTTCTACTCGGATTCGGTTGCGGGAAGCTGGATCGTCGCCGACGATGTAGAGCTGATCCGTACCGGTAATCTGACGGGCGGCGGACCTGGGGACGGCGAAGGCGAAGAGTCGGGCGGAGGCAACTCGGGCGGGGGAACAGCGCCTGAAGAGACCGGCAAGCCAAAAGCTTATTCGCAAGCCGATATCGCTGCAGCAATAGAAGATGGCGTATTGTCGCTAGCCGCCAATGCGTTCGGCATCCAAGTTCCTGCAGGCGCTGCAGAGTGGATCGGCGATGCTGATCTTGCCGTGGCTGGAGCGGGAGCGGAGCTTGTTATTCCGGCTGAAGTATTGAAGCAGTTGGCAGCGCTTGTTAAGGATGAGCAGGGAAATGCCTTCATTACGATCAAAATGCTCAAAGCGGATGCTGACCGTATTGCGAAGCTATTAGCTTCGGCAAGCGCGAACCATGCTGCTGAGCTCATTGCGGCAGGCGAGTTCTACGACTTTGAATTGTCTGTTACTAATGCAGCGGGCGAAGTTAAGCAGCTATCTGCCTTYGCTGCGCCAATTACAGTGAAGCTGAAAGCTTCATCTAGCGTTGCGGACGGATTTATCGGGCTCTACTATGTTAGCGGTGATGGACGTATCGTATATGCCGGCAATGGTAAGGAAGGCACATCGCTTAGCGCGGATGTGAACCATTTCAGCACGTATGGCATCATACGCTACAACAAAAATTTCACCGATGTGCCATCCTCGCACTGGGCAAGCGCTGCGGTGCAGGAGCTCGCGGCGAAGCAAGTGATTGAAGGCGTAAGTGCGACCAGCTTCGCGCCTAACGCGACCGTGACGCGTGCGCAATTCGCAGCGATGCTCGTCCGCGCGCTCGGCTGGGAAGCGACAGGCACGTCGACGTTTGCCGACGTGGCTGGCGATAGCTGGTATTCGGCCGCGGTAGCGACGGCTGTTCGCGGCGGCATCGTGAATGGCCGCAGCGCGACAACGTTCGCGCCGAACGAGATGATTACGCGCGAGGAGATGACGGTTATGCTCGTGCGCGCTTATTCGAAGCGCAGCGGTACGCCAGCACTTGCAGCTGCGGAACCGGCAGCGTTCAAGGATGCCGCTGCTATTAGCGGCTGGGCGAAGGCGGCTGTTGATGCAGCCTTCGAACTGAAGCTGTTGCAAGGCGACGGGAAAGGTAGCTTCCTTCCGCGCGGCAATGCAACCAGAGCCGAAAGCGCACAAGTCATTTACAAGCTGCTTCAGCAGTAGCGGCAGCGTCTGACAAGGGGACCGGGAATATGCCCGGTCTCCCTTTTTGGGTTAGGGCAAGCTCGCGAAGAATTTCGGCGCTGTTCCTCACACCAGCGACACCGTCTTTGCGGACACATTGGACCTTAACTGTTGCGATCCCGCCCAAATGATTCGCCTAACGGACTCACAAGACACTAATTGCTCGGGAATAGACTAAATAGGTCTGAAAATAGTGGTATGGAGCTCTATGAGGTCAACTGTGTCCGCAAGTGATCGGAATGAGCGAGAAAGCCGCTATTAGGGCCTGTGATGTCCGTATGCTGCAGCTTGATTTAGGTAGGCGGATAGAGGCAGTAGCAAGGCGGACGGATGCTATTGTGTGAGCATGTGCAATATTTTTTTGGCTAATTGCGTGTTATGTGTTGAAATTTGTTGAAGGATTCTATATTGTATGTAATTAAGAGAGATGAACTGGGAGGAGGGATTACGGTTGCTTAAGAAAGTTACGCTCCAAATGATTGCGGACAAGCTCGACGTCTCGAAGGCGCTCGTCTCTAAGGCGTTGTCCAACGATCCGGCGGTCAACGAGGGAACGAAGGAAACGATCTGGGAGACGGCAGAAGCGATGGGTTATCGATTGAAAAATCCGCGCAGGCCAGCTCCGTCCGCACGCACCGGCAATCTCGCCGTATTGATGCCGCGCGCGTACTTGGACGATATGGAATATTGGGGAAAGGTCATTCATGGCATCGAGAAGGAGCTGGCGAATCATAGCTTCAGCATGATTCTGTCGAGCATTGATATCGCGCTCCCGCCAAGAGAGGGGCTTCCTTCAAGCATATACGAGAATAAGGTGGATGGCGCCGTCGTGATGGGACATCTGCCGGACAGCTATATCGAGGCGCTCAAGGCAAGCAGCTTCCCCTTCGTGATGGTGGATGCGAATTTGCTTGATGCGTCGATCGATCATGTGCTGGCGAACAACTTCCTTGGCGCTTATCAAGCGACGGAATATTTGCTTGCGGCCGGCCATCGAAGACTTGGCTTCGTAGGCGATGCGGATACGTCGTGGAGCTTCAGGGAGCGGAGCCGCGGCTTCGAGGAAGCGATCCGGGATTTCAACCGGAAGGGCACGGCAGCCGAGAAGAGCAAAGCGAGCTTCTGCAGCATTGAAGGCATTGGCGTCAGCGGCAAAGGCATGTACGTAGCGGACGAGTTCGATATGGCGCTGCAAGAGCAGGTGAAGGGAACGGATCCCGTCACCGGTCTGTTCTGCGCGAATGACTTGACCGCTTTCGAAGCGCTGAAGGCGCTTGGCAAAGCGGGCCTAAGCTGTCCGAGCGACGTATCGATCATCGGCTTCGACGATCTGACGCTGACCGAATTCATGCATCCGAAGCTTACGACGGTTCGCGTACCAAAGGCCGATATCGGCAGCCGCGCCGCGCTTATGATCATGCGCCGGATCGAGAGCCCCGACAGCACGCCGGAGCATGTATTGCTGTCAACGACGCTGATGGAGCGCGCATCAGTCAAAGTGATCGAGCAGCGTTAACGTATTAAACTAGAGGAACACCTGTCATCGCGACAGGTGTTTTTTTGCGTGGATTTGTAGCAGATATTAGTGAAAATAACGGGATTTCCTCCCGCTAATTCGACGGAATATCGAGACAACAGAAAAATAACTGGAGTCTCTCCCGTTAATTTCAGCAATCTATCGAGTTAACGGAAATTTCAACTGAATTAACGGGAGTTATTCCAGCTATTACATAAACAGGGGGAGAACGTGGCGAAATAACAGGAGTTTTTCCAGTTATTTTGTGGGACTGTAGTTTGCCGGTTCGTGAGTAGCGGAGAAATCGGCGGCTAACCTACGGAAGAACTTAAAAATATAAATTTAGTTAAATTAAATTAAAATATGTTGAATTAAAAGTTTCAGTATGTTAAAGTTCATAAGTGTAATCGATAATAATTTTTTAGGGGGAAACACCATGAAAAAATCGATGTTGTCTTTACTGACGATTGTCATGCTGATGGTTATTCTAGCAGCGTGCGGCGGCAACGGAAACGGCAATAGTGGTAACGGTAATGGCAAGAACGAGGGCAGCAACAACACCAGCACGAACGCTCCGGCGAACAACGGCGGCGGTGAAGAAGCTGGCGGCGAAGACATTAGCGGCACGATCACTTTCCTGACGAACCGTACGGACATGGTTGACAAGGAGTACGTGGACTACGCAAAACGCTTCAAAGAAAAATATCCGAACGCGGACGTGAAGTTCGAGGCGGTTACCGATCTGGACCAAACGACGAAGATTCGTATCGCTTCCGGCGAGTTCCCTGACGTTGTGCTTATTCCGACAGTTCCGAACTCGGACCTACCGAAATATTTTGCCCCGCTGGACGACTTGGGTCTGAACGACCGCATCTACTTCAAAGACTATAAAGCCTATGAGGGCAAAGTATACGGCATCTCGGCAGGCGCGACGACGACTGGCATCGTGTACAACAAGAAAGCGTTTACAGATGCGGGCATTACGGCCGTTCCGAAAACGCTCGACGAGTTCTACGCGGCAGCCGAGAAGCTGAAAGCGAAAGGCATCGTGCCGTTGGCATCCAACTTCAAGGATCAATGGCCGCTCTACCCATGGGGTTCCGAAGTGCCGACTTCGATCGCCGGCAATGCGAATCTGAACAATGAGCGCAAAGATTCCGACGCTCCTTACCAGATGGACAACGCTTACGGTCTAGGGATGACGATTATCCGCACGATGTACGAGAAAGGCTACCTGGAGCCGGACGTTAACTCGACGAACTGGGAGCAATCGAAGAAGGATGTGGCAAGCGGTAAGTTCGCCATGTTCATGCTTGGCAACTGGGTTATTCCGCAAGTGGTTCAAAGCGGTACGATGGACGACAATGTTGGCTTCTTCCCACTTCCGTATGACAATTCCGGCAAGCTGAACGTTGCGCTTGCTCCGGACTGGGGCTATGGCGTCAACAAGGACAGCAAAAACCTCGCAACGGCTAAAGCGTTCGTGAAATGGATGCTGGAGGAATCGGGTTTCGACGACTTCGCGGGCTTCATTCCGGTACTTAAGGACAAAGCGCCGAACGTGGCTCAATTGGCTGAATTCAACAGCTTCAATCCGACTTATATCGAAGCCGTATCCGATGACGAAGTAACGACGCAAATCGTGAACAAAGCTCAAATTACGAAGGAAGCGTTCGCTCAAGAGTTCGTGCTGGCGAAGGATCCGCAGAAGATTCTCGACAAGTACAACGCAGAGTGGGCAAAAGCGAAAAAAGCGATCGTAAAGTAAGGCAAGGCGCTTAAACGCAGCTTCGAGAGGCGAAGGTGGGTTATCGGGCGGGAATGCCGGGTAATCCACCTTCTTGCTTTGAGCGGCTAAATGTATCCGCCCTCGTAATGAAAGGAAATGGAGTGAACCTATTCTATGAACAGCATGCCCTACAAAACGCAGCGGAAGCTTATTCTCGTCAGCTTCCTCGCGATTCCGCTCGCGCTGCTCTTGTTATTCACGTATTATCCAGCCGTCAGACTCGTCTACTTAAGCTTCACCGACTGGGACGGCATCAGCGATGCGAGCCATTGGCTCGGCTTCGAGAACTATAAGGAAGTATTCAGAAATCCAGACTTGTTCGGCGTATTTCTGCATCAGATTCCATACGTCATTATCGGCATTATTCAGAACATTATCGCAATCGTATTTGCCGTTATTCTCAATTCGACACTTCGAGGAAGAAACGTGTTCCGCGTCATGCTCTTTCTTCCCTTTATTATGAACGCAGTGGCTGTCGCCTTTATGTTCCAATATGTATTCGATACGACGAACGGCTCGCTGAACGCGATCCTAGGCTTCCTTGGCCTGGAGTCGCTGCAGCAGAGCTGGCTTGGCAATACGTCGATCGTCAACTTTTCGCTCGCGTCGATCGGTTTCTGGCGCTTCATGGGCTACAACATGGTCATCTACTTGGGCGCGATGCAGTCGATTCCAGGCGATATGTACGAGGCGGCCAAGATCGACGGATCGAATCGATTCCAGACTTTATGGTACCTAACACTGCCTAACTTGACGAAAATCATTCAGCTCAACATGTTCCTAACCTTGAGCGGGGCGCTTGCGGTATTCGATCTGCCGTTCGTGCTGACGAAGGGCGGACCGGCCGGTGCCAGCGAGACGTTCCTCATGAAGACGATCGAGACGGCTTTCCAATTCAACAACTTTGGCTTGGCATCGGCGATGAGCGTCGTACTGTTGCTTATAACCGCAATCATACTGGGCATCCAGAATACAGTCATCAACCRGAAGGGGGAATAACGCATGTCGGCGAAAAAATGGGATTTGGTCCACGGACTGAAGTACGTCCTGCTGGCAGTCGCGGTGTTCATTGTGTTGTTCCYGCCTTATGTCGTGTTCGTTAACGCCTTCAAAGGCGAGAACGAGAATGCAAGTCCGTTCGCGCTTCCGAGGAGCTTCTTCAACTTCGACAACTTCGCGACGGTCATTGAACGGGCGAACATCATCGATGCTTTCGGCAATACGCTCGTCATTGTCGTCGCTTCCTTGATCGGCAACGTGATATTGGGCACGATGGTTGCTTATGCGGTAGGACGAATTGATTTTCGCGGCAAAAATGTCGTATTGGGCGCGTTCCTAGTCGCTACGATCATCCCGACGATTACGACGCAGGTCGTCGTCTTCTCCTTGATCCAGTCGCTGGGTCTGTACAATTCGCTCGGCGCGCCGATTCTATTGTTTATTGGAGCGGACGTCATCCAGATCTATATCTATCTACAGTTTATCAAGAACATTCCGTACGAGCTCGACGAGAGCGGCATGATGGACGGAGCGAGTTTGTTCCGTATTTATAGAAGCATTATTTTCCCGTTGCTTGGGCCTGCGACGGCGACGCTTATTATTTTGAAAACGATCAATATATACAACGAGCTGTACATTCCGTTCCTCTATATGCCGAAGCAGGAGCTGGTCGTCGTGTCGACGTCGATCATGCGCTTCGCGGGCAACAACCAGGCGGAGTGGGGCTTTATATGCGCGGCGATTCTGATCATTATGGTTCCGACCGTGCTGCTGTATCTTTTTTTGCAAAAGTATATTTTCTCCGGCGTCATGAACGGCGCGGTGAAAGGCTAGGGGGAACGAGCTATGCCTAAGGAATTGTCGCTTCGCGATTGCCGTTGGGAGCTGAAAGGCTTCTGGCCTTGGGTCCCGCTGAAGGGGACGAGCATGGAGATCGGCAATGAGCTGCTCGGCGTGACGGAATGGATGCCGGCGACCGTACCGGGAGGCGTTCATCAGGACTTGTTCCGAGCTGGGCATATCGAGCACCCGTACGAGGACTTGAACAGCATCCGCTGCGAATGGGTCGAAAATCGTTGGTGGGTGTATCGGACTGAGTTCGCGATGCCAGCTCTTGAAGCCTCGGCTTCGGTGCAGGCCATCGATCTCGTATGCAAGGGGATCGATTACGAGGCGCTTATCTATTGGAACGGGAGGTTGCTTGGGGAGCATCGAGGGATGTATGAGCCTGCCAGATTTCCGGTAACGGGTCTGAGCGCGGAGGGCGAGAGCGTAGAATTGCTCATCGTGCTGAAGCATGCGCCCGACGAGATGGGGCAGATCGGCAAAACCTCGGAAACGTTCACGCAGAAAAGCCGCTTCAACTATAAGTGGGATTTCTCTACGCGGCTCGTGAATATCGGCTTGTGGGACGATGTCGTGCTAGAGGTTAAACAGACGTATTCGATCAAGGAAGTTGCTGTTCATACGGATGTGGATGCGGTTAGCGGACAAGGTATGGTCGATATGCGCTTCACGGTTGATTCGACTGCCGGGAATGGCGATGCCGCTGTTGGTGATCAGCCGAAGCTGCATGTGACGGTCGTCAGCCCAGAGGGCAAGGAAGTCGGAAGCTGCGTAGCGGATGTCGTAGTGGGTTCCGGTTTGGAAAATGTGACGTTCCAGCTTGCGATCGACAATCCGCAGCTCTGGTATCCCAACGGCTACGGCGAGCAGCCGCTATATGCGCTGCATGCGCGGATAATCGGCCGCGGCGTTTTATATGACGCTTGGGAGCAGCGGATTGGCATCCGATCCATTGCTTATGTGCAGAACGAGGATAGCCCGGAAGACGCCTTGCCTTATACGATTGTCATCAATGGGCAGCGCATCTATATTCGCGGGGCGAACGTGACGCCGCTCGACCATCTATACGGCAACGTCGGAGCTGAGCGCTATGAATGGCTCGTTCATCTCGCTAAGAAAGCGAATATGAACATGCTCCGCATATGGGGCGGCGGCATTATCGAGAAGCCGTATTTGTATGAACTGTGCGACCGGCATGGGCTGATGATCTGGCAGGAGTTCATCCAGTCGAGCTCCGGGGTCGATAACGAGCCGTCCAAGAAGCCGGCATTTCTGGAGCTAATTAGTCGGACTGCAGTGCAGGCGCTTAAGACACGGCGCAACCATGTCAGTCTCGCCGTATGGAGCGGCGGGAATGAGCTGATGAGCGCGCCGAACGTCCCGTCCACCTACGAGGACAAGAATCTGGCGATGCTGAAGGCGCTCGTCGCCGAGCATGACGCGCAGCGGCTGTTCCTGCCGACATCGGCGTCGGGGCCGGTGCAATATATCACGCATGAGAAGGGCGTCAGCCATGATGTGCACGGCCATTGGAAGTATCAAGGAAATCCCGGACATTACGAGCTGTACAGCGATGCCGACCATCTCTTCCATAGCGAGTTCGGCGTCGACGGCTTAAGCTCGGTGAAGAGCATACGCAAGTTCATCGGCGAGCGCTGGCGTGAGCCGGTATCGATGAGGGATAGTCTCGTCTGGCGCCATCACGGGGAATGGTGGGATACGTATGACCGCGATCTAGAGATGTTCGGCTCAATCGGATCGCTCTCGCTCTTCGCGGATATGAGCCAGTGGATGCAAGCCGAGGGCTTACGATTTATTTTGGAGGCCAATCGGCGAAGGGCATTCCGCAATAGCGGCAGTCTAATCTGGCAGTTGAACGAGCCATGGCCGAATGTAAGCTGCACGAATCTCGTTGATTACTACAACGAGACGAAGATGGCATATTATTGGGCACGCCAGCCATTCGCGCCGAATCATGCGTGGATCAGCTATCGCAAGCTTCATTATGCAACTGGGGAACGGTTGGCATTGCCCGTCTATGCAGCGACGGATGGGATCAGCGTACCGGTGACCGTCCATGCGGAGGTTCTGAATACGGCAGGCAATTTGCTTTATAGCGGCACATGGTCGGCGATGAGCCGACCTGACGCTGCCGTATGTCTAGGCGAGCTTGATTGCCCGGTGCCTTCAACGGATGACGGTCTCTTCTACGTCAGACTTCGTATGGGGTTACCGGATAGAAGCGTGGACTTGCTAGCTCCTTATATTTTCTCCACGCATGAAGGGGCACTGTATGAACCAGCTTTGAGCTTGAGCCGTGCGTCTGTAGCGATGACGGCTTTGGAGACGTGGAGGCTAGTTTCCGCCGAAGTTGGCGAAGGCGCAAGCGTGCTGGAACGGAGCTACTTGATCGAGAATAAAGGAACGACAGCAGCGCTTCATATTTATCCGCAAGAGAAAACGGATCTGTATTGGATCACAGCAAGCGATGCCTACTTCACTTTATTTCCCGGGGAAAGCCGCATCGTTCGCATGACCTGCCGGAGGAGGGCGGGAGAACTGTTTTTGACGGAGGATGGGGAGCAATCAGCGCAGGGAGAGATTTTGCCGGAAATAAAGATATATGCTTTTGGCAGCAACGAGGATTAATTACAAATAGCAAGGATTGATTAGATATGAGTTCAACTACATTTGTAACAAGAGAAGGCTCGCGTCTGATGTTAGACGGCAAGTCGTTCCGCTTCGCCGGTCCCAATATATACTGGCTTGGGCTGGATGAGAACGTGAACGGCGTAGATTGGCCGACTCCTTATCGGGTGATCGATGCGCTCGATACGGCGCTTGAGATGGGGGCGAATGTTGTTCGCTCCCATACGCTCGGCGCGTCGCATGGCAATCCGAAGGCGATTATGCCCGAGCCCGGCGTCTATAACGAGGAGGCGTTTCGCCGAGTCGACTTCGCCATTGCCGAAGCGGGTAAGCGCGGGTTGAAGCTCATTATTCCTTTCGTCTGCAACTGGGATTACTATCACGGCGGAAGGCTGACCTTCGTACGGTGGAACG
Source organism: Paenibacillus sp. 2TAB19 (assembly GCF_052115185.1). Lineage (NCBI taxonomy): Bacteria > Bacillati > Bacillota > Bacilli > Caryophanales > Paenibacillaceae > Paenibacillus > Paenibacillus sp. 2TAB19. Next base: position 32,794 of record NZ_JBFRGE010000065.1, read on the forward strand.
GCTTGGACGATGCCGATCAGTTCTATGTGAACGAAGGCTGCGTACGGATGTTCAAGGCTTACATCGAACAGGTCGTTACTCGCGTGAACACGGTAACAGGCGTTGCTTACAAGGACGACCCTACGATTATGGCGTGGGAGCTTGGCAATGAGTTGAACAACGCGACCGTGGAGTGGGTAACGGATATTGCAGACTTTATTAAGAGCTTGGATAGCAATCATCTTGTCGCGCACGGCAAGCAGTTCCAGTTGGACGCCGAAAAGCTTGAAGTTAAGAGCCTGGACATTATGGATGTTCATTACTATCCGGCTTCGGCGGAGAAAACGGTAGCAGACGCGCTTGTGGTACAGGCGGCGGGCAAAGTATACATCCAAGGCGAATACGGCTGGCCGGATGCCGATCTATGGGCATTCACCGCTGCTGCCGAGGCGGAAGAAGCAGTAACGGGCACGCTGTTCTGGTCATTATTCCCGCATGGCGATAATGGAGGATATGTTCAGCATTTTGACGGCTTCTCCGTCCATTATCCGGGAACGGGTATCAATGAAGACGTCATGGGCCGGGTGCAAGAGCTGCGTGCCCATGCGTATCGGATGACGGGCTTAGAGGTGGCGGAGCATGCCATGCCGCAGCCGCCGGTTATTTTACAGGCGGGTTCAGCGCTTGTGCTGCGCGGATCTGTCGGCAGTGCCTACTATACGGTCGAGCGTTCGACAGCTGGCGAGGAAGGGCCGTGGACGGTCGTCTACGACAAGCGGGAAGCCGATCATGCCGAGAGCTGGATCGATCCGACTCGCGTGCATACGAAAGCAGCCTTTTATAGAGTGAAAGCTCATAATCTATCCGGTATAGCCGGTTCGTATTCGGACGTTTACTTCTCGTCTCCTTTCTAGTAGAACTAGAGTTAGAGGTTAAGAGAGAGGAATGATGCGTCTTGGCACTTATGCAGGTAGAATTGTTCGCGGAGTCGTTAGGGATGGCAACCTCGGTTGACGTCATTGTCCCCCAGCAGTCTGTTAGCGGGAGAGGATTAGAGGGTGGGCGCAGAAAGCCTGCTTATCCGGTGCTATACTTGCTGCACGGCGCATCGGATAACCATACGGCATGGCGTAGAAATACGGCTATCGAGCGTTATGCGTCTGATCTGGGAATCGTCGTCGTCATGCCTTCCGTCCATTACAGCTTTTATGCGAATCAGAAGCAGGGTCTCGAATACTTCACCTATGTCGGCGAGGAACTGTCGGAGCTGATGAAGCAGTTCTTCCCGCTATCGAACCGAAGAGAAGATACGTTCGCTGCGGGGTTATCCATGGGCGGCTATGGCGCATTCAAGCTCGGTATTACGTATCCCGAGCGCTTCGCTGCCGTTGCCAGCCTATCGGGCAGCCTTAGTCAGCGGAATCGACTGATCGACAGTCCTGCGGCAGCTCATTCCATTCTGCTGCGAATGGCGAAGTTATCGCTCGGGACCGTTGAAGAATACGATCGCAGCGAGAATGACTTGTCCTGGTTGCTCGAAGAGCGGCTTGAGGCGGGCGTGAAGCTTCCTAGCTTCTATCAGGCTTGCGGCACGGCCGATCATAACTTTGAAGTGAATAAAGCTTTCCATGAGCAGTTCGCGAATAGAATCGATCTGACTTATGAAGAGTACGAAGGCCGCGGCCACGATTGGGCGTTCTGGGATATGACTGTCCAGCGCGCACTTCAGTGGCTGCCGATTGGAAAGTAGAAAAGAACCGCATTTCCGCACGCTGTCTGCGCGGGAATGCGGTTTTTTTGATACGACAAGTTTCTTTGTATTGGAATAGGGGGAATTACTCCTGTTATTTATTTGAATATCAAGTGGAAATGCAGAATAACTGGAATTTCTCAAGTTAATTTCTATGATATACCCGATCTGTTTGAAGATCGACGATATTAACGGGAGGTATTCCATCTATTTGATAAAAAGTACATGGTGAGCACAGAAGTAACGGGAGAAATTCCAGTTAATCTAGTTCAAAGTATTTTATTCGAATGCTGATTGGTCAGCCATAGTTGATTTGCTGCTGAAACTGCCTTTTTATTGTATTCCAAAAATTGCACAACTGGTATACTGGAAAGATAATTCCATGGAACTAATTGTAACGAAAAGGTGATCTTGTACTTTAGCTGATTAGGCTTCCGATACTCTTCGAAATGGTGTAATGGAAAGTCCAAAGTACGGATTCATTGAGTAACATTTTCTGGCAAATGAGCTAATTCATTATGACACAGTTTAAAGTTTCTAACGCATATTCAAATAGAAGCAATTATTGAAATTGGATGTGACTATATGGATGAAAGATTGGTTACATGCACAAGTATTGGTGTGTATGGCCACGCAATAACAAGAGGTAATGTTTATCTAGTCGTAACAGAAGACGAGGATAAATATAGAGTGATAGGAAACCACAATAAAAGAGTGTGGATCAGCAAGGATTATTTCACAGAGGGAGAGGTTGAGGTCCCTGTCCTTAGACACTGGAAATTTGATGATGATTTAGACGACTTTGATCTCATTGAAGTAACGATTATTTTTAGTAATGGAGAAAGACGTTGGTGCATTATAACGACGCCGCAAAGATTAGTAAGACATTTCGAGAAACCCAATCTAGAACCTCCAGGATTCAATATTAGACATCTAATCATTGTTAAGAGTGTGAGTAAAGAAGATGTTGATCTAACATTGAGACACCTGGACGAACAAGGGGAATTGGAGAAAGCGACAATATCTTTGAATCCACTGTGACAAAGGGAGGCAGTTATGAGTATAAAAACGAGATACATTGTGATGGTCGTCGTATTGCTGGCCGCTGTGACGTTTATTATATTTTTGCAATCATCCAAGCAAGATAAGCTAATACACAATTCAATGTACAATGAGAACATCATTCAGACCAAATCGTTTAGCGTAAGTGCAGATTCGACTGACCTTATAACTTCATCCAAGGGGACTGTGTTTGTTAAGGGAGAAGGCGATAAAGTAGAAGGTATGCGGATTGTTGCATATATCGAGATAGACCCTGATGATTGGGGCGGCGTTTCTTTTTCATTGCCTGCTCACTGGGTTGTTGCGAACATTACGAGCAGCTATCCCGAAAATGCAACTAATACCACACCAAATGAGCACATATCTACATGGACAACGGCAGACACGGATGTGGAATGGACCACGAGCATTGAAATAGGCAGAGATCGCAGCTATTTACCAACGTCAGGGGGTAGCGGAACGATTGTAATTGATATCATGCCCGATCAAAATGTAAATCCGACTGAGGCCATTCAAGTAGGAGTAGCTGTTGGATCGGCTATTAGAAATGGTTACAAAGTTGTAGGTACTGATCATATTAAAGTACCTATATCCATTGTCCAAAAGGAAGTGGCACAATGAAGAAAATTTATCTTGTTAGACACTGCAAGGCAGAAGGACAAGAACCGGAGGCGCCATTAACAGGGCAAGGGCAGGAGGACGCTGAATGTACGATTGTAGATTTTTTTGAGGATAAAAAGATCGAAATCATTGTTTCAAGTCCGTATGTGCGTGCTATAGATACGATCAAACCGTTTTCGAAGTTTATAGGAAGAGAGATCTCAATCGATGAACGATTAAAGGAAAGAATCCTAAGCACTGCTGAGCTTGGTGATTGGCTTATAAAGTTAGAACAAACCTATGATGATCTGGATTTAAAGTTTGAAGGTGGAGAGTCATCGAACGAAGCAATGAGAAGAGGATTAGCGGTAATCAATGAGTTAATAGAGCTGCCGGCAACAAATTTGGTAGTCGTAACTCATGGAGCATTATTATCTCTGATCATCAGACATTACGTTAAGAATTTTGGATTTAATGAATGGAAGCAAATGAAGAACCCGGATATCTACTGCTTAGAAGTGAGCGAAAAGGAGATTACAGTGCACAATGCCGAGACAAATTACATTGGCTGATGGAAGATTGGTTGAGGTTGAATGTTTGAGCTGCGCTTTGACCAGCGGATTGATTGCTCCTACTGGTGGAGTGATTTATGAGTCGAGCAATTTTCACGTTCATCAGGATGTAGCTTATCCCATTCGAGGGTTAGTTATTTTGGCCTCAAAGAGACACTTCTACTGCATGGATGAATTAACCGATGAAGAGCAGCTGGAGTATATATCATTGATTCACAAGATCAGGAAAGAACAACGAAATCGACTGGGAATCGAGAAGGTTTACTACTTCTATAATGAGGACACTACGCACCATTTTCATTTATGGATGGTTCCCAGATATGAATGGATGTATCGGTTAGGGAATTCAGTGGAATCTTTAAGGCCTGTTTTGCTGCATGCAAGGAATCATATGAATGACGAAGAGAATATGAAGAGCGTTACGGAAGGAATAAGTATTTTAAGAGCAGGCATGTCGGATTACTATAAAGACTTACGCAATAGGTTTGGCTCAGAACTGAATAAATATTGAGAAAACGAATGGACTGGTGCTCAGCGATGGGAAGTTATAGAAGCTCAATCCGATTATTACTTATTAATTCTATTTGCTTTTCCTTACTTACAGCAACTCAAGTCGTTCTGAATTATACGAACCAGCGAACGATAATTACAATAATATTTTCAGTTCTCTTCTTAGCCTATGTGGTGCTTACTATATTAATATCTCTTGATTTAATCAAGAAGGATATAAAAACGATGAAGGTTCAAGTGTTACATGTAAATAATGAAATCATAAAAGTCATCAAACCAAATGGAAAGATACGAAGAATACGTATCTTAAGAAGTGAGATCGGGAAATACAATGTCGGACAAGAGCTAGAATTAAGCTTAACGAAACGAATGAGACAAATCGTAAACGTAGAAATTGCTCCTGCTCCGCCGCAAACAGACATTCTAAAATGAGCGAGGCCCCTCCACTAGGATTTTCCGTTTCACTAAGTATAGAAGTCGTTCAAGCTATATTGAGCACGTCGGGATTCATCCTGAGAAGATCGTTTGATATCGATGATTTAATTCTTAATACATCTGGTTTTTATGCGGGGTATCTAATTAGAGCATTAGCCACTATGCTAATATCAAATACCAAAGTTTTCAAGGAAGGATGAATACTAATAGCTGCTAATAAACGTTTTGGTCAAGAAAGAGTAGCTGAGTTTATGAATGCGCTCGAGCATCCAATGAAGGATGTCATTGAGGAAGTTCGCGCATTGATTCTAAGTGTGGATGACCAAATTACAGAACAAATCAAATGGAATGCGCCTAGTTTTTGTTTCAATAATGACGATCGAATCACCTTTAACCTTCAGGGGAAAGGTTTTATTCGGCTTGTTTTGCATACAGGGGCTAAGGTACAACAGAATATAGACATCAAGTCTCAATTAGAGGATACTTCTAGGCTGCTAGAGTGGGCGGCGGCCGACAGAGCCATAATTAAATTAACGAGTATGAATGATGTTGAGTCCAAAAGAGCAGAGCTTGTAGATACGGTAGCCAAATGGTTGGAAGCAACAACTAAAAAGTAGAGATATGAAAGGGGACTGGTTATGCGCATCGAAACGGAGAGACTGATCCTTCGCGATTTCATATATGAGGATTGGAAGCAAGTGCATGAATACGCGTCCAAGGATGAGGTAACGCAGTATACCATTTGGGGACCGAATACAGAAGAGGACACTATACGATACGTAGAGGAGCAAATAAGCAAGCAACAAGCAGAGGGCAGAACCGACTATGAATTCGCTGTTGTTCTGAAAGATTCTAACCTTCTCATCGGCGGCTGTGGTATTTATGTGACGGATCATAACGCTGAAGTCGGATACAGCTTTAACCCGGATTATTGGGGAAAAGGGTATGCGACAGAAGCGGCGCATGCGATATTGAAGCTAGGATTTGAAACCTTTCATGCTCATCGGATATATGCAACTTGCCGTCCTGGCAATATTCCTTCTGCGAATGTAATGAAGAGATTAGGAATGAAACAAGAAGGTCATTTAAGAGAACATCTGTGG
>NZ_JBFRGE010000066.1:0-38444 GCF_052115185.1 Paenibacillus sp. 2TAB19
GACGTGTATATATTAGTCTATAGAGGAGTGTAACCTGTGTCTTTAGTTGATGTTAGTGACGTATCCGCTGCGTTATTTATACTGGGTATCGTGTTCTTATTGCTTATATTTGGTTTGCTCAGTTTCGGCATATTGCGAATGTTCCAGCAGAAGTTCAGGACAGGCTGGTTCTGCTTCGGCGGTGCTGTCGTCAGCTTCGGCGTATTCATGTACATATTAAACGAATGGTTTCTATAGCGCGCTGTAGCCATCTTATTGGAGGAATCGTCGTTGTTCTGGACGTTAATGTGGTTTATCGTTAATATATTGTTCGTGACTTCCGTGATCGTCTTCCTGTTCATGCACCGCGCATACAAGGAAGCGGCTCTTCAGGCTGATCGTGAACGGCTTGCCAAGAGCAAGGGCAGAAGGCTGCTGTTTGGTGTGATCAGTGTTGCGTTGTTAATCGCTATGGTAGTCAGCTTCTTAATAAATATGCGAATGAACGGCTAAAATTCGTCGTTTACCGCTATTATAGGTACGTCTGCAAATGGAGGCTCTCATTGACGAGAGCTTTTTTTTTCGGCATTATGAAGATAGCAACTTTCAATGAACGGAGGTACTGACATTGCATACGATAGATGAAATTATACAAAGCATGGCAAGTCGTGGTCTCCGAATTACGGACCAAAGGAAGACTCTCGCTAAGCTGTTCGCCGAGTCCCCCGGTTATTTGGCGCCTAAGGAAGTCTATGAATATATGGGAAAATCGTATACCGGACTTAGCTTTGACACGGTCTACCGCAATTTGCGGGTGATGGAGGAGCTAGGTGTGCTTGAGCAGGTTATGTTCGAGGAGGGCGTGAAGTTCAAGCTTCATTGCAGGGAGCATGACCATCACCATCATATGATTTGCCTGCAATGCGGACGCACTTATCCAATCACGTATTGTCCGATGGAGCAGACGGCTGTGCCCGACGACTTCCGCGTCGTGAAGCATAAATTCGAGGTATTCGGCTATTGCAAGGAATGCGTGCAGGAAGATACGGCCGCGAGCGAACGATAATGGGCAGCGGACGGGCGCTAAGAATAACGCTTCAAGCACCGATTCATTTCTATCGCAAAGTGATATCGCCGCTGAAGCCGCCAACCTGCCGCTTCTATCCGACCTGCTCCATGTATGCGCTTCAGGCGATCGAGCTGCACGGCCCGGCCAAGGGGGCATGGCTTGCGGCAAAAAGAATTGCCCGCTGCCACCCTTTCCACCCGGGAGGTTATGATCCCGTTCCGCCGGTGAATGACGGGAGTGAGGCGTCTTCTTGAAATATAGGAACGTATAAGTTTAACTCTTATACTTACGCCTATATTTCACTGGAATGAAACGCGCCTMGCCAACTAAGGGACGGCGTCAGCCGTATCACCTTGACAAGTGCTGCTTTGCTTCGGTATATTTTAAATTATAACAATTATTAAACTGAATCGTAACGTCCTATGAATGGATAAGTACAATGGCATTCCTTGCTCAGAGAGCCGGTCATTATGGTGCAAGCCGGTGAAGGAATCGATTGGAAGATGGTCCTGGAGGATCCGCCTTCGAGCAGCAGCATCATTCGGGTGTTGGGTAAGATTGCGGCGCAGCGCCGGCGTTAACGGCATGCCGTCATTAGCAGACGGCACACGAAGCGTTCGAGTTAGGCAGGCTTAATAGCCTCTGATAACTTGAGCGGAATTTGGGTGGTACCGCGTGAGTGTATACTCTCGTCCCATGTTGGACGGGAGTTTTTTGCGTTCACTGGCAAGTCTCAGTACGATGGAAACAATACGGGAGGTCGAATAAACGATGTCTAAGAAAGAACCTTTTTACATTACTACGCCGATCTATTATCCAAGCGATAAGCTCCATATCGGCCACGCTTATTCTACGGTCGCGGGTGACGCGATGGCTAGATACAAGCGTCTTCGCGGCTATGATGTATGGTATTTGACAGGAACGGACGAGCATGGCCAGAAAATCGAGCGCAAAGCGCAAGAGAAAGGCAAGACGCCGCAGCAATTCGTAGATGATATTGTGGTCGGCATCAAGGAGCTTTGGAAGAAGCTTGATATTACGAACGATGACTTTATTCGGACGACAGAGGAGCGCCATAAGCAGGTTGTTGCTCAAATCTTTGACCGTTTCTTGAAGCAGGACGATATTTACAAGAGCACCTATGAGGGCTGGTATTGCACATCCTGTGAATCTTTTTTCCTGGAGCGCCAGCTTGAGGACGGCAGATGTCCGGACTGCGGMAAAGAGGTCGAGTGGGTAACGGAGGAAAGCTACTTCTTCCGGATGAGCAAATATGCGGACCGCTTGCTGCAATACTATGAAGAGCATCCAGACTTTATCCAACCCGAATCGCGCAAAAACGAGATGATCAACAACTTCATTAAGCCGGGTCTTGAAGACCTCGCTGTATCGCGAACGACATTCGATTGGGGCATTAAAGTGCCGGGAGATCCGAAGCATGTCATCTATGTGTGGATCGATGCGTTGTCCAACTATATTACGGCGCTTGGCTACAACACGGATAATGACGAGAAATTCCGCAAGCATTGGCCGGCAAGCGTTCATCTAATGAGCAAGGAAATCGTCCGCTTCCATACGATTTATTGGCCGATTATGCTCATGGCGCTTGACCTGCCGCTGCCGAAGAAAGTGTTCGCGCATGGATGGCTGCTAATGAAGGATGGCAAAATGTCGAAGTCGAAGGGCAACGTCGTTGATCCTGTCGTTCTTATCGATCGTTACGGCCTGGATGCGCTTCGTTATTACTTGCTGCGTGAAGTGCCTTTCGGGGCAGACGGAGCGTTCACGCCGGAAAACTTCGTGGATCGCATTAACTTCGATCTCGCGAACGACCTTGGCAACCTGCTGAATCGTACAGTCGCKATGATTGACAAATATTTTGACGGCGTTATTCCGACAACTAATCTTGTGCCTACCGACTTCGACGAATCCCTGAAGAAGCTTGGCAGCGACACGGTAACCCAAGTGGAAGCGGCGATGGAAGGCATGGAATTCTCGGTTGCGCTTGCGGCAATCTGGCAATTCGTCAGCCGCACGAACAAATATATCGACGAGACGCAGCCATGGGCGCTTGCCAAGGACATTGCTAAAGTCGGCGAGCTTGGATCGGTTATGAACCATCTTGCTGAATCGCTGCGTATTATCTCGATCCTGTTGCAGCCGTTCCTGACGAATGCGCCTCGCGAAATGTGGCGTCAGCTTGGCATCGCGGAAGGCGAGTCGACGACATGGGAGAGCACAAAGAGCTTTGGAATCATTGGCGAAGGCACTCGCGTGACGAAAGGAACACCGATCTTCCCGCGTCTCGAGATGGCAGAAGAAGCTGCTTATATCGCGGGAACGATGGGGGGAGGCGTCAAGCCGGCAGAGGCTGCGTCGGAAGCGCCTGCTGCTTCTGATTCGTCTGCAAAGGCAGACAAGCCGGAGACGGCCGTGGAATCGAAAGAAGAAATCGGCATCGATGATTTCGCGAAGGTAGAGCTTCGCGTTGCGCAAGTAATCGCGGCTGAACCGGTTGCGAAAGCCGACAAGCTGTTGAAGCTGCAGCTCGATCTTGGTTATGAGCAGCGCCAGGTCGTCTCGGGCATTGCGAAGTTCTACACGCCAGAGCAGATGGTTGGCCGCAAAGTCATTTGCGTGACGAACTTGAAGCCGGTTAAGCTGCGCGGCGAAATGTCGCAAGGCATGATACTCGCTGCTTCGCATGGCGACCAATTGACGCTGGCTACCGTTCCTGACGAGATGCCGAACGGGGCAATCGTTAAGTAAGTTGGCAGCCATCTAAATAAGGCAGAGGCTGATCCCAAACGCTTTGGCGGAAGGGGTCAGCCTCTTTGCCGTCCCCTTATATTTATGATCAAACGGGTCAATACAGGAGATAGGACGCGCCTTCCGAATCGGATTGAAATTTATATTTATCGTTGACAGCCTATAACTGTCGTCGTATAATACAAAACGTAATCATAACGATTACGATTAAGCGAAGCGAAGTTAGGCAGCCGGCTATCATCCTAGGAATGAAGAAATGGAGTGTAACATGATGAGAACAAGAACAAGAGGTATACGATACTTAGCAATAAGCTTAGTTGCAGCAATCGCGCTTTTGACTGCGGCTTGCGGCAATACATCTAATAATACGAATACAGCAGAGGGCAATACGGAACAAAACGACAAGCTGAGCGTCGTTACAAGCTTTTATCCCTTATATTTTATGGCTAAGGAAATCGGCGGAGAGCATGTGAAGGTCGATAATCTCGTCGCAGCAGGAGTTGAACCGCATGACTGGACGCCAAAAAGCCGGGATCTGAGTACGGCTTCGAACGCGAATCTGTTCCTGTATCACGGGGCTGGGCTCGAAGGCTGGGTTGAGGATTTCCAGAAAGGGTTGTCCAAGGATAGCGGCGTAGCAGTGAAGGGAATGAGCGAAGGCATTACTTTGATTCATGGCGAAGAAGAAGAGGAACACGAGCATGAGCACGAAGGCGAAGAGGACCACGACCATGAAGGTCTGGACCCTCATACGTGGGTAAGTCCGAAATCCGCGCTGATATTGGCGGAAAACATAAAGGATAGCTTAATCGAGGCAGACGTTACACATAAAGCCGATTATGAGCAAAACTTTGCAGCGCTTCAAGAAAAGCTCGTTGCAATCGATGCTGAATATACGGCGGAGCTAACAAAAGCGAGTAAAAAGGATATCGTCGTATCCCATCAGGCGTTCGGTTACTTGGCAAGAGATTATGGTTTGAATCAGGTGGCCATTATGGGATTAAGCCCGGATGCCGAGCCGCGCGCGCAAGACTTGTTGGAAATCGCCAAATTCGTCAAGGAAAACGATGTTCGCGTTATTTTCTTCGAGGAGCTGGTATCCGATAACTTAGCTAAGACGCTTGCCGATGAGGCGGATGTAGAGACGCAAGTTCTTAACCCTCTGGAAGGACTTACATCGGAGCAGGAGAAGGCAGGCGACTCCTACTTGACGCTTATGGAACGAAACTTGCAATATCTGTCGCAAGCATTACAATAAAGTGTAACGATAGTCAGGCAAGCGGGCTAATATCGCTGAGATATAGCCCCTTATTGCTGTAAGGAGATAGAACATGCTGCAACCAAAAACATTAATAAGCGAAACGCCGAATTGCCATCAGGAGGTTATTTCACTCGACGGGGTATCGTTCTCGTACCAACAGCAGTCGGTCATTTCGAACGTAAGCTTCGGTGTGAAGGAACGCGATTTCATCGGCTTAATCGGAACGAATGGCGCAGGCAAGACGACATTGCTGCGAATGATCGTTGGTTTACTGAAGCCGACGCAGGGGCAGATTCGTCTGTTCGGACAACCGATCGAGAAGTTCAAGCAATGGGAGCGGATCGGCTATGTGCCGCAGAAGAACTCGCTTAATCCGTTGTTTCCGGCGGTTGTGAGAGAAGTGGTGCTGTCCGGACTGTATGGGCGGAATAAGCTGTTCAAGAAAGTAACGAAGGAAGATCACCAGAAATGCAATGATGCGCTCCATGCTATGGGGATCGAGGACTTAAGCGAGAAGCGGATCGGTCTGCTCTCGGGCGGTCAGCAACAGCGCGTATTTCTGGCAAGGGCGCTGATCAACAATCCGTCATTGCTCATTCTGGATGAGCCGACGGTCGGTATCGATACCGAGACGCAGGAAAGCTTCTTCCATATGATCAAGCATATGCATCAGCATCATAATATGACGTTCCTGATGGTATCGCATGACATGGATATGATTCGGTCGTATCTCGGCCAGCAGCCGGCTTCGGAGAGCGGCAAGCTGAAGTTCTATATTAGACATTCGCATGAGACGCAGGATTGCGTGGAGAGCAATTTGGCACATAGCTTGAAAGGGCTAAGGGAGCAATTGGAGAGCGGGAAAGAGGTTGTTCGGATTGGAGATCGTTACTAGCGAGTTTTTTCAAAGAGCTCTTATCGGGGGCTTGTTAATTGGTGTTACTGCGCCGCTAATGGGCATATTTCTAGTGCTGCGCAGATTATCGATGATCGGAGATACGCTGTCGCATGTATCGATTGCCGGCGTTGCACTCGGTTTCCTTATTGGTGTCTATCCGATAGCGGTCGGTCTTGTGTTCGCCATAGCCGCATCATTCGGCATCGAGAAGCTTCGCAAAGCGTATAAGACGTACGCCGAGTTGTCGCTTGCCATAATGATGTCTGGCGGCGTGGCGCTGGCCTCGCTGCTGTTCACGCTTGGCAAAGGATTCAACATGAACGTGAACAGTTACTTATTCGGCAGCATCTACACGCTTAGCAGCGGCGATCTTTATTTGATTGGCGTGGTAACGCTTGTCGTTCTGATTGCGATTCGAACGCAGGTGAAGGAGCTGTTTCTCATTACGTTCGATGAGGATGCGGCTGCGGTAAGCGGGTTGCCCGTCCGGTTCTATAATGTTATGATTAGCGTGCTTACGGCACTCGTTATAAGCGTATCGATCAAGATTGTAGGCGCTTTGCTCGTATCGGCTCTATTAACGATACCGGCTGCATGCAGTCTAATTATCGCTAGAAGTTTCAAGCAAAGCGTTATTTCCGTCGTTATTATCGGCGAGATTGCTGTCGTTGCCGGCTTGCTGATTGCGGGAGTATGGAACCTGGCGCCAGGCGGAACGATTGTATTGCTGCTAATCGTTATTTTGCTTCTGCTGCTCGTGTTCAAACGAGGCATGAAGTTAGGCAACTGATCAGCTGATTTGAGATTGAGGTGAAATGGTTTGACCGATGTTAATATTTGGCTGGCGTTCACCGCCGGCATTGCTTCGTTTGTGTCACCTTGTTGCTTGCCCTTGTATCCGTCTTATTTATCGTACATAACCGGTATTTCGGTATCCGATCTGAAAGAAAACGACCATACGAAGAAGCAGCGCATGCGCATGATGTCGCATACGTTCTTCTTCATATTGGGCTTCTGTACGGTGTATTATGCTTTAGGTTATTCGACGAATCTGTTCGCGGAATTTTTCAGCGAATATCGCCAGCTTATCCGTCAATTGTCGGCGATACTCATTATTCTGATGGGCTTGTTCTTGATCGGACTATTCCAACCGAAGCTGCTGCTCAAAGACACGAGGAAAAATCTGATTCCGCGAAAATCAAACTATATCAGCTCGTTCGTGTTCGGCATCGGCTTCTCGGCAGGCTGGTCGCCCTGTGTAGGGCCCGTATTGACTGCAATTCTTGGCTTGGCAGCCTCCTCGCCGGATACGTGGTTCCAGTTAACGACAGCCTATGCGCTCGGATTCGCGATCCCATTCTTCGTATTGGCTTTCTTCCTAGGAACGGCAAGATGGATACTGAAGTACTCTTCCCTTGTCATGAAGATCGGCGGCGGTGTAATGCTGCTCATGGGCGTGCTGCTATTCACGGATCAGATGACGCAAATTACGATTTGGCTTAATTCAATAACGCCGGAATGGCTGAAGTTCTAAGTAAAGTATTCGATCTTCGCTTCCGGAAAATGCTCGAAAATGCGCTCCGATATGAACATGCGGAGCGCATTTGCCTGTTCATCGGGATATACGTATTTGCCTTGTCCCCAGCGGCCCCATTTGTATTTGCGTTTCTCCATGTCCATCTCCAGCTTCGTACGAGGGTAACGCTTCTCAATGACGGTTTTAGCCGTCTTCGTGAACCGGTGCTGAATTAACTCGAACGTGAGATCATGCCTTGCCTCAGGTGGCAAATCGGCAGCCAGAGCGGCAATCAGCTCGCCGTACCCTTCCTCCCAACCATCATGCCAGATGATCGGCGCGATAATGAAGCCCATCGGATAACCAGCTTTGGCGACCTTGACCGCCGCTTCGATACGCTGTTCGAAACGGGAGGTGGCCGGTTCGAAATGTTTAATGACGTATTTGGCGTTAACGCTGAACCTTATTCTCGTATGACCGTTATGCTTTGCATCCAGCAGCGAATCGACATGATGGAATTTCGTGACGAATCGAAGCCTTCCCAGCGGCTCTTCGCCAATGAATTCAATCAACTCGCGCAGACTGCCAGTAATGGGCTCAAGTCCGACAGGGTCCGAGGTGCAGGCCGCTTCGAAGCGGGTGATTTCCGGCTTGCGTTCTTCAATGTAACCTTTGGCTGCTTCGATAATGTCGTCGATATTGACGTAGACACGAATATAGGGTTTAGCTCCCAGCGTTGTTTGCAAGTAACAATAATGACAGTGCGCCATGCAGCCTGTTGCGATAGGAATTGCGTACTCCGCTGAAGGCTTGGACGTATCGAATTTGAGTGTCTTGCGAATACCGACGACAAGCGTGCGTTTTGCAATTTTATATTGCTCCAGCTCCGTATCGCCGGGCAGATTCGTGATGCGGTTGTGCGAGGTCGTCATACGATAAGGAATGCCTTGCTCCTTCACCCATTCAAAAATGCGTTTGCCTTTCGGATAATCGAGCGCGGAGGGCTCAAAATAWACAAGCTCGGGGACGAAGGAAAGCGTCGAACGGTCTATTTTCGGACGATCAATCACGTTAGCGCTCATGTAAGCAAAGTCCTCCTCGAATAATGGCATTCATGCTTGGCATCATTGCTTATAGTGTATGGAATTCGAGGACGAACCAAACTGGAAAGATGCTGTGCGGCGTTTCGGACGGGTTGCAGTGTCAGGCTCGTACAGTGTATGATACATAGAGTAACGCCGAGGAAACAAGGTGAAGATGCAGGGTTAGGGGGTTCTTCAGGTGCCGACTCCGAGCATGGAAGACTACTTAGAGAGAATTTATAAGCTCATCGACGAAAAAGGATATGCGCGTGTTTCGGATATTGCGGAAGGCTTAGAGGTACATCCGTCCTCGGTCACGAAGATGATACAGAAGCTCGACAAAGACAACTATTTGATCTATGAGAAGTATCGCGGTCTTGTTCTTACGAATAAAGGCAAAAAAATGGGCAAGCGGTTGGTTGACCGTCATCAATTGCTGGAAGATTTCCTGACGACGATTGGCGTGCAGGATGAAAATATTTATCGCGACGTAGAAGGAATCGAGCATCATTTGAGCTGGGATTCCATTACATGCATTGAGACGTTGGTTGAATATTTCCGCCGTGACAGCCAACGGCTGGAGGAGCTTCGCTCCTTGCGCTCCGAATTGGACAGCGAGTAGAGTACATAGCAATGAATAATGAAAAAAAAGGATTGCAGCCCGCGCGGGCCGCAATCCCTTTTTTCGTTGTTAGTGATACTTAGGCATATCGTTGTCGTCCTTGCCGCCTTCAATGACTCGGAACGGCACCGTCTTGGAACGTGGACGGCTCGTCTTCGGCTTAGCTGCCGTTGATGAACGGCCTTGTTTGACGCGCGTCTGGCTCTGACCCGTGCGGCGATACCCTTGCAAGAACGAAGGCGGATATTTGTAAAGGAGGAAGATCGCGCCGAGTATGACGATGGGAAGGATGAAGCCGAACGGATTCGTCGTTATGCTGAACAACACTCCGATTACGAGCAAAATTAATATCGTAATTGACCATCCATTCCATTTTCCTTGTACTCTGCTCATCGCTATTCCTCTTTTCTTATTAGAAATTAAGCTTTCGTCATTTGTTGCTCCAACTCGCGCATCCGGTTGAAGGAAGCGATGGATACGGCAACTTGCTCGTCTTGCGGTTCTTTGGTCGTCAATAGCTGAAGCCATAGCCCTGGATAGCCAAGGTAACGTAGTACCGGAATGTCTCTAAGCGCGTTCGTCCACTTCAGCACCTCGTAGGAGATGCCAAGCACGACTGGCAGCAGGAGGACACGGATGTACACGCGTTCCCAGATCGAATCCCATGTGAAGACGGGCAGCGAGTATATAACGACGCCGACGATAACGGTAAATACAATGAAGCTCGAACCGCAACGGTAGTGCAGACGGCTGTATTTCTGAACATTGCGCACCGTCAGATCTTCACCGGCTTCATAAGCGCTAATGACCTTGTGCTCAGCGCCGTGATACTGGAAAAGACGCTTGATGAGCGGTGTCATCGAGATGAAATACAGATACGTAAGCAGCAGGATGATTTTAATAAGTCCTTCTAATAAATTATGACCGATTTTGTTGCTGAATACCCCTGCGAATAGCAATTCTTCCAGCGCGGCAGGCACTGCAGTAAATATGAGCTTGCCGAAGATGAAGGACAGGACGCCGGCAACGGCTACGCCGACAACCATACTAATGCTCCAGCCTCCGGATTTCTTCTCTTCCTTGCTTTCTTTCGTAACATCGATTGAAGCTGCTTGTGCGTTAGCGTCGGCCTTGTTATCCTTGGCCTCGCTCGTCTCATCCTCCGCATAAGCTTCCATGGAGAAGTTAAGATGCTGCGACCCTTTGGCGCTTGATTCGATAATGCCAACTACGCCGCGCAGTAAAGGGATTTTTTTTAAGCGTTGTACCCAAGGCTTCGAGACGGAAGGGACCTCGTAAAATACGATTTCATCGTTTTTGCGCCGTACGGCCGTTACGTTAACGTGTTTGCCTGCAAACATTACGCCTTCGATAACAGCTTGTCCGCCATAAGCGCGTCTAATATCCTGCGGCAAGAGCTTGTCACCATCCCCAAAGTAAGGTTTCGTCATCAATCCTATTGCGACGAATCTGTCTATCGTTTTGTAAGTCTATTGTACTTGATCTATGCGTGAATTGCCAACGTCATCATCATCCAGCAGCGCATGTTATAGGTGCATGTTGATTCTGTTATTCGTGTGGCATTGATGAATTGCGAAGAAGGCGATTGTCACATAATAAAGGAGTCAGATACAAGATAGCGAAGAAAGGCGGTCAATTAAGATGTCGACGTTGGCTAAGAACAAACGCAGCGATCAGGAAGTCTACTCGGATCATCATACGAATCCATGGACGTACCCGATGATGATAGGACTTTACGCCGGAATCATATGGGGCGGACTTAGGTGGGTGTTCTATCAAATTAAGTTTACTACCGTGCTGCCGGGGTTTATAGGCGATCCGTTTTTTAAGCAGTCTTTTTTGAGGACGGGATGGGGGGGACTAGCCGGAGTAGGATGCTATGTCTTATTTTCAATTGCTGCGGCACTGTTGTATAAGCTGGTTCTCGGGAAATTGCGCGGCCCATGGCCGGGAATCGGTTACGGCGTATTCTGGTGGGCGCTTATCTTCTTATTGCTAGGCCCAATGCTCGGTATGACGGCATCAATTACGAAATCTGGCTGGAATACATTGTTCACAGAGATCTGCGTATTCATTCTTTGGGGGCTGTTTGTCGGCTATTCCATCGCTTTCGAATTTACGGACGAAGCTTCGCGGGAGCCGATTCCGGCACCGACATGAGTTATCACTTCTCAAGCGGCCGGCATTTGTGGTAAAATGTGAAAGCCGTTTACGCTAGAGAATGAAAGCAGTATCAGCTTAAACTCTAATACATCGCTCGAGCTTCCCAGCGTGACGACAGATGTGCTCTTCTACCGGGCACACAAAGCTGCGTTCGTAGGGGAGGTTAATTCATGAGCAAAGTTCTCGTTCTAAACGGTCCTAACCTGAATATGCTGGGCATTCGAGAGCCTGGGGTGTATGGAACGGAAACGCTGGCCTATATTGAATCGCTTGTGAGGGAGAAGGGCGAGGCGCTTGGCTTCGAAATCGATTTCTTCCAAACGAACCATGAGGGCGAGATGATCGACAGGATACATAGTGCTTTCGGCATTGCTAACGGAATCGTCATTAATCCTGGCGCTTGGACGCACTACAGCTACGCCCTGCGAGATGCGCTTAGCGCGGTAAGCTTGCCGATCGTTGAAGTGCATTTGTCCAACATTCATAAGAGAGAAGCGTTCCGGCATGTATCGGTTATCGCTCCGGTTGCCGTCGGACAGATTGCGGGCTTTGGCGCGCATAGCTACTTATTGGGCTTGGATGCGTTGGCACGGCATTTGCAAAGTAAGTGAATGAAAGGAAGTGTAGCTTATGTCAAACGAAAGAGTAAACCGTCTGCGCAAGCTGCTAGTGGAATCAAGCTATGAAGCCATTCTAATCGGGAGCGATATTAATCGCCGCTATATCAGCGGATTCACAGGCTCCTCAGGAATGGTGCTTATTACGCAGGACGAAAGCTATTTGCTCACTGATTTCCGGTATCGTACACAAGCGCCGCAGCAGGCGGCAGGCTTTCAGATCGTGGAGCATGGTGCGAATCCGATTAACGATGTGCGTGAACTGCTTGCCAAGCACGGCATTAAGCAGCTAGCTTTCGAACAGGATCATGTCGTCTACAGCCAATACTCAGCTTGGGCTGAGGCGTTGCCAGGCATTGAACTGCAGCCTTCCGGCGCGCTCGTAGAGAAGCTTCGGATGATTAAGGACGCAGCAGAGCTTAAGGTGATGCAAGAAGCTGCCGATCTGGCGGACAAGACGTTCAGTCACATTCTGAATATCATTAAGCCGGGCATCAGAGAGTCGGATATTGCCCTTGAGATGGAAGTGTTCATGCGCAGTCATGGCGCAACTTCATCTTCTTTCGACACCATTGTTGCATCCGGTGAGCGATCAGCGCTTCCGCATGGTGTTGCAAGTGATCGCCTTGTAGGACAAGCCGAATTTGTTAAGCTTGATTTCGGCGCTTATTATCAAGGCTATTGTTCTGATCTTACACGGACAGTAGTGGTCGGCACGCCGACCGAGAAGCACCGTGAAATATATTCTATCGTGCYGGAAGCGCAGTTACATGCGCTTGAGCATATTAAGCCGGGCATTAGCGGCCGTGAAGCGGATGCGCTTGCCCGTGACGTTATTGCGAAGTACGGCTACGGCGATCTATTCGGACATGGCACTGGTCACGGCCTTGGCATGGAGATTCATGAATCGCCCCGATTGTCGAAGCTCAGCGATACGATTTTAACCCCCGGCATGACTGTAACGGTAGAGCCTGGCATATACATTCCCGGCTTCGGCGGGGTTCGTATCGAGGACGATATCGTGATTACGGAAACCGGTATTAAAATATTAACCTCATCTCCGAAAGAGCTCATTATTTTGGGATAGGAACAATTTATTCAGGAGGTATATTCAGTGATTTCAGTAAATGATTTTAAAACAGGCTTGACCGTACAGGTCGACAACGACATCTTCTCGGTAATTGACTTCCAGCACGTTAAACCGGGCAAAGGCGCGGCTTTCGTTCGTTCCAAATTGCGCAATCTTCGCAACGGCAACGTTGTTGAGAAAACGTTCCGTGCGGGCGAGACAATCGGCCGTGCAATCATTGAGAACCGCGAAGTGCAATACCTGTACAACTCCGGTTCCGAATATACGTTCATGGACAACGAGACTTACGACCAATTCAACCTCGACAAGAAACAGCTTGAATGGGAGCTTAACTTCTTGAAAGAGAACATGAACGTTAACATCTCCAGCTACCAAGGCGAAATCCTCGGTATTCAGATGYAAACGAGCGTTGATCTGAAAGTAACGGAAACGGAGCCGGGCGTGAAAGGCAACACGGCTCAAGGCGCAACGAAAAACGCGACGCTTGAGACTGGTCTTACGGTTCAAGTTCCTTTGTTCATCAACGAAGGCGACGTGCTTCTGATCGACACGCGCGAAGGTAAATACATTTCCCGCGCTTAGTTGCAGCGGGATTTGAAAATGATGGAAAACCGTCCGGTGCTTGCATTCGGACGGTTTTTTTTTGTGGGTTTATATACCCATTAGCTTGCGATTTGTGTTATAATATTGACTTGTATGTATATGTCAAGGTTGGGAGTGAACAGCTTTGTCGTTGATAGTGATGAAGTTTGGCGGCAGCTCTGTCGGTACACCGGAGAGAATGCAGCGCGTAGCAAAACGTATAATTGAAAGGCAGCAGGAGGGCAACCAAATCGTGGTCGTCGTCTCTGCCATGGGTGATACGACCGACGATTTAATCGATCAGTCGAAGGAGCTGAATCCGAATCCGCCGGCGCGCGAGATGGATATGCTGCTTACCGTAGGTGAGCAAATATCGATCGCGTTGCTATCGATGACGATTCATCAGGAGGGTCATAAAGCACAATCGTTCACGGGCTGGCAAGCAGGCATCCGCACTGAAGCTGTTCATGGTAAAGCGAAGATGACCAATATTCAGCCTGACCGGCTGTTCAAAGCGTTAGAGGAAGGCAATGTTGCGATCGTTGCCGGATTCCAAGGGATGACCGAGGAAGGCGAAATAACGACGCTTGGCCGCGGCGGCTCGGATACGACAGCCGTTGCGCTTGCAGCTGCTATCAAAGCGGACGTATGCGAGATTTATACCGACGTTGACGGGATCTATTCGACTGATCCTCGCGTCGTTAAGAATGCCCGCAAACTGAATGAAATTTCCTATGACGAAATGCTGGAGCTTGCCCATCTTGGAGCGGCAGTATTGCATCCGCGAGCAGTGGAATATGCGAAGCATAACAATGTTAAGCTGGTTGTTCGATCCAGCTTTACCCAAAATGAAGGTACGAGCGTAAAGGAGGAAGCGGTCATGGAGCAAGGCGTGGTCGTTCGCGGCATCGCGTTTGACAAAAATGTAGCTAGAATCAGCATTATCGGCGTTGAGGATATTCCTGGCGTGCTTGCTGGCGTATTCGGAGAGTTGGCGGGCAACGGCATCGACGTTGACATTATCGTTCAAAGCGGCGTGCAGGACGGCAAAGCCGACTTCTCCTTCACCGTATCGCGTGACGACAAGGACAAAGCGATTAATGTAATCGAGAGCATTCGTTCCTCTTTCCCTTATCGCGAAGCAAGTTCCGAGGAAGATTTAGTCAAAGTGTCGATCGTTGGCGCAGGCATGGTCAGCAACCCAGGCGTAGCTGCGAAAATGTTCGCGGCGATCTCTTCCCTCGGCGTAAGCATCAAAATGGTAAGCACGTCCGAAATCAAGTGCTCCTGCGTTATTTCAGCAGAGCCGTTGAACGAAGTTGTACGTGCGCTTCATACCGCATACGACCTCGACACGGCAGAGCAAGTATTCGTAGGCGGACCGCAGGACCGTCGCTAATCGCAATCATAAGTTAAGTAAGCCCGCGTCGGTATTAGCCGAGCGGGCTTTTTTCATTATTCGGAAATCATGCAGCTACCCGCCCACAAGCTTAAACAGCTTGTACAATATAGCTGTAATACCGGCAGCCATAAGCGGCCCGACAGGGATGCCGCGCATGAAGACGATGCCGACGATGGAGCCTAGCACAAGCCCGACAATGATCTGAGGGTCGACCTTCAATAGCTCGAGCCCCTTGCCGTTAATATAAGTGGCGGCAGCGCCGCCAAGCAGGGCGAGCCAGCCTGGCCAGGAGCTTAGCGCCGCTAACAATTCTTTCGACTGGATCCGTCCCGATGCGAAAGGGGCGAGTACGCTGAAGGTTAGAAATAATAAGCCAATCTCCAAGCCTCGCCTTTCGATCGCCGGTAGAAAACGTTCCAAATGAACGAGCTTGACTGCGAGTAGCAGGCAAGCGGCGGTGGCGATGATCGGAGATCGGCCAACTAAACCAATTATAATCAATCCTACTAATATAATTTCACCGACCATCCCCAACGACTCCTCGAACAATGATATGTCCAGCAAACCACCTGATAAGCGGCCTCTGAACAGTTCATTATATGGACAAGCGGGCGTCAATATGTCACTCTAGCTTCTCGTCAACAAGTCCCCGTTCAGCCTTGGAACTGTCTGATAGACGTCGACAGCCGCACAGGCTTCGACATCTTTTTTGAAGCCAAGCTTGCATAACCGTTTACCCGACATACCACTCAACAAGGTTTCGACAATGTGGTTTGCCCGATTGCGATAAAGCGCGAGCATAGCGATTCCGAAGTCATCCGTCTCTACTGGCCCTCCGCCAAGCTCTTGCAGCTTGTTAAGTACAAGTCCGGCGCATAAACCATCCTCGATAGCAAATTCATCATGGCTGCCCGCGCATAACAGCACGACATCTCGGCGCAGGTCAAGCGCTGCTTTGGCGCTTGCTTCGGCATTCAGCAACGAGGCGGTCAGCACATAATCCGCTCTCATGGATTTGTGAATGGCCCTCGTTCCGTTTGTCGTCGTTAAGATGACGCGTTTGCCAGCTACATTTTGCTCGGAATATTCATCAGGCGAGTTGCCTAGATCAAATCCTGCTATTTTGCGGCAAAATCGTTCACCTCCTAGCAGGTCGCCCGGTTTCTGGAGCGCGCGCGCCTCCATAACCGTTTCCGCAGGCAGGACACAGGAAGCGCCAGCCTCTATCGCGGAAATTATCGTGCTCGTAGCACGCAGAACATCGATTATGATTGCCGTTTTATGATGGAACTTGGCCGAGCTGGCCTCATTAACGCTTGAAATGACTTGCACTTGCATCGTCTCGTCTCCGCCTCTCCTTCGGCTATTGTTATAGACCTCGCAGTCATAGCCAAAGCATCAAATCATCAAATCATATAAAAAAACGTATCCGACTGTCCGAACTCGAAGGTGTCGGAGCGCAAGCCCCGCCTCATAGCCTCCAGCGCCAGTACGTCTGAAGGTGCAATGTTCCCGAGATGCACGTCAGCGCCGAAATAGCGAAGCAAATGAACCTGCTGCTGCTTCTGCGGCGCTTCCCACATGAGCCGCTTATGCTCCGCAACCCGGCTAATGACTTCTTCCAGCATGCTGTCCCTGCATTTGCCGGATTCATCGAATAAGCCGACATCTACGCCGGATTCTCTAGCTTCAACGGTTACAAGCATAGCGCCTGCATCCCAGTCACATTCTGCGGTGAAGGCTAGCTCCTCGGGATCGATTAATGAGCCCACTGCCTTTTTGCCATATTCCGTAATGACGTGGAGTCCTCTAGAAATGCCTTCTTTAATAAGGCCTGTTCTTCGTTTGCGGTCCAGCTCGATTGTACCGTCTGACACTTCAATGCCGTTGAAGCCCATCTGACATACCGTATCCATGAAAGAACCGATTTCTTGCTGAGCAACCGCAGCCTCCAGAAGCGTGCCTCCAGGCATAACGATTAGTCCTTGCTCTCTAGCCAGCGTGAGCTTCTGCTGAAGCAGTTCGGGCGTATAGAGAACGGAAGTGCCGAATGCTAGTTTAACGATGTCGACATGCGGGCCGGCTAGCTGCACGAAATCAGCGAACTGATGGAAACCCATCCCTTTGTCTATCACCATCGTTTGTCCGAATCGGTTCATTCGGCTAGCAGCCCGTTTGCCGCTAGGATCTTGCAATAGTCGATTCCAGCCCGTGGCTGATGCAATAGTCATGACGATCGTCTCCTTGCCCGCGCTTTGCTTGGGACAGTATTGTAATCCAATGGTTTACTATATGCGTCATTTGTTAGGCATGTGCCCTGCATGAAATAGAGACAAGCAAGCATAAGCATAGGTAATAGCATCTTATTGGAAAGGAGGCTGATTTCACGTGTTGAACAAAATCGTATTGTCGATGGCGTCGCTTCGGTTAATGTCCGGTACGATCGAGATTTGCGCCGCCCTGCTCATGTTGAAGCTGAACCAAATCGACAAGGCGCTAATCATCAATTCATCGCTCGCTTTTGTCGGGCCCGTCATCCTGCTCGCCACGACGACAATCGGACTAATCGGTATGGCAGACAAGCTCTCGCCGGCGAAGTTCACCTGGGTTGCGATTGGTATCATCTGCCTAATGATCGGTATTTTGAAAAAATAATAGATTCTAGCAATTGCGTGGGCGAGTCATATTTTCGCCCTATCTGCATACAATTGGAACTACGAGAGGACAAACATCCAGGAGTGATGAGCATGCTGTCGCGAGTCATACATTTGCTGCCGCTTGAATTAAAGTCGTTGCTAGAGCGTCTTCCYGCTCAGGTTAAAGAGCAGCTAGAGGAAATACGAATCCGGGAGGGACGTCCGCTCGAAGTTGGTTTTCGCGGTCAATCCCGCTTTGTTGCAAACGACGGATCGCTCCGGCAATCGACTACGGACGATACGTATAAGTCGAGCAGCGATCTATGCCGTAAGCTGCTTGAGAGAATTACGAACTATTCCTTGTATGCAATGGAAGAAGAGCTGCGACGAGGTTTTATTACCGTTACGGGCGGCCATCGAATTGGACTTGCTGGCAGAACGATTTTGGACGGCGGGACGGTAAGAGGAATTCGGGATATCGGGGCATTCAACATCCGAATCGCAAGAGAAGTACTCGGAGCTTCGACACACTTGCTGCCTAAGTTGCTGGATAAGTCGCGCAAGACGCTGCTATCGACGCTCATCCTAGCACCGCCGCAGCAAGGCAAGACAACGCTCATCCGCGATATTGCGAGATCGGTCAGCTACGGTTATTGGCAGCAAAGCGATCTGGAGGGCTGGCAAGGGCGCAAGGTTGGCATCGTTGATGAACGTTCAGAGATTGCTGCATGCATGAGGGGCATTCCGACGTTCGACATTGGGCCTCGCACCGACGTCATGGATGCTTGCCCGAAAGCAGAGGGAATGATGATGCTTCTTCGCTCGATGTCTCCTGAGGTTATCATCGCCGATGAGATTGGTCGTCCGGAGGATGGCGAAGCGATTCGGGAGGCGAGTCATGCGGGTGTTAGTGTCGTAGCGACCGCGCACGCGTACGATTTGCAGGATGCGCGGGGAAGGCCGGTGCTTCAGAAGCTCCTTGACGAAGGGACCTTCGCTAACGTCGTTGAACTGAAGCGAACGGCAGATGGAATTATGCATCGCGTTGTAGCTTCGGGCGGCAAGCGGTATGACACCTTTGACCCGGTCGTTGCTTCATCTCGGCGCGAGGCAAGCACTAGCAGCCGGTTCAGAGCTGGTGAGCCGTGATTAAGCTGCTTGGAGCAGTTCTCATCCTGATCGCGGGCACGATGATCGGTTTCCAGCAGGCCGCTAGATTTGCGGATCGGCCGAAGCAGCTTAGGCAGCTCGCTCATGCGCTGCAACGGTTGGAGACGGAGATAGGCTACGGACATACGCCGCTTCCTGAGGCGCTCGAACGAACGGCGGAAGCCTCGCCCGCACCGTTGTCCGAGCTGTTCCGCAGTGCAGCGGGCGGGGTGTGGCAAGGCGATGAGAAATCATTCCGCGAAAGCTGGGAGCAAGCCGTTAACGAGCAATGGCCATACACCTCGATGCGTTCAGGCGAGCAAGCCGTTATGCTGCGTCTTGGCTCAACGCTGGGTATAAGCGACAAAGAGGATCAGATGAAGCATTTGCGGCTAGCTTTATTGCAATTGAAATCGGAAGAGGATGCAGCCAGAGACGATCAAGGTCGCTATGAGAAAATGTGGAAAAGCCTTGGCGTATTGATCGCAGCGCTGATCGTCATATTGATGGTGTAATGGGGTGCCGTACGGATGAACATGGATGTGAGCGCGATTTTCCAAATTGCCGGCATCGGGATCGTCATTGCAATGATCCATTCGGTTCTGAAGCAAATGGGAAAGGAAGATATGGCGCAATGGGTAACGCTCATCGGGTTTGTTGTCGTCTTACTGATGGTTGTAAGACTGTTGAACGACCTTTTTCAAGAAATTAAGACGATATTTCTGTTCCAGTAGACGTCTGCAGCTAGACGCATTCGAGTAGGTGAACGAAGTGGAAATCATTCAAGTCGTCGGCCTCGGCCTGATGTCAACCGTCCTCATTCTTGTCGTACGGGAGCAGAAGCCGATGTTCGCCTTCCTGCTTACGGCATTTACGGGATTGTTCATCTTCCTGTATCTGATCGGCAAGATCGACATCGTCATCACGGTGCTTGAGGATCTGGCCAATCGGTCGGGCATTCCGTCCATTTACCTGAAGACGATTTTGAAAATAATCGGGATTGCCTATATCGCCGAGTTCGGAGCGCAGATTGTGAGAGATGCAGGGCAGGAAAGCATCGCGTCAAAAATAGAATTCGCCGGCAAGGTGTTCATCCTTGTCATGGCCGTACCGATCATAAGCGTCATCGTCGAGACAGTGATCGGCTTACTGCCGGCAGGGAGCTGATGCCTATGCTGACTATATCCAGCACCTTAGATCGGGCCAAGCTGCTGCTCGCCGTGATGGCGGCCGTACTGCTATTCTCATTCGTGCCTTCGGTGTCGGGAGAAGCCGGCATCTATGCAGAAGAGCCTGCTGCAGCCGGGACGAGCCAGTCGGAGCAGTTGACGAACGAACTGGCCGCTGATCAGATCGGCGGGCTCGATACAGACGCGGTAGAGAGCTATTGGAATAAGCTCCGCAGCGAATATGGCGGTTACTTTCCCGAACAGCGTGTGCCGAGCTTCATGGAAATGATTATGCCTGGCGGCGGAGGGCTTAAGCTAACCGATGTGCTGAAGGGCATCATGAAGTACTTCTTGCATGAAGTGCTCTATAATGGGCGGCTGCTCGTCACGATTGTGCTTTTGACGGTGTTCAGCATGGTTCTCGAAACGTTGCAGAACGCTTTCGAACGAAATGCCGTCAGTAAGGTCGCTTACTCCATTACGTACATGGTCATGATTATTATTGCGGTCAACAGCTTTCACGTCGCAATCGGCTATGCAAGGGAAGCGATCGAGAGCATGATTCAATTCATGCTTGCGATGGTGCCGCTGCTCTTGACGCTGCTGGCTTCGATGGGCAATGTCGTGTCGGTGTCGGTGCTTCATCCGCTTATTATTTTCATGATACACGCAGTCGGCACGCTGATCTATACGGTCGTATTTCCGCTGCTGTTCTTCTCGGCCGTGCTCCATATTACGAGCGCCTTAACCGACAAGTTCAAGGTGACGCAGCTCGCGAACTTGCTTCGCAACGTAAGCGTTGGCGTACTTGGAGCGATGCTCACCATCTTCCTTGGCGTCATATCCGTACAGGGCGCAACCGGGGCGGTGACGGACGGTGTTACGCTCAGGACTGCCAAATTCGTAGCCGGCAACTTTGTTCCCGTCGTTGGTCCAATGTTCTCGGGTGCTGCAGATACCGTCATATCGGCTTCAATGCTGGCGAAGAATGCAATCGGATTAGCCGGGGTTATTATCCTGTTATTCATCAGCTCATTCCCAGCGATCAAAATAATGACGCTTGCGCTCATCTACAATTTGGCAGGAGCGATCATGCAGCCGCTTGGCGATTCGCCCATCGTAACCTGCCTGCAGACGATTGGGAAAACGATGATATATGTGTTCGCAGCGCTTGCGGCCGTGAGTCTGATGTTTTTCCTGGCGGTGACGATTATCCTGACAGCCGGCAACGCCGCAATGATGGTCAGATAGGAGGGAGCGAGTAGGCGATGGTTGCTTGGCTTAGCGATTGGCTTAGAGACATCATAGCGGTCATCCTAATCGCCGTTTTCGTTGAACTGCTGTTGCCAAACAAAGCGATGCTGCGGTATGTGCGGCTCGTTGTCGGACTTTTTATTTTGCTGACGATTATGTCTCCGATTATGAAGTTGCTGCAAACCGATATGAACTCGATGCTGGACGAAGGGCTCTCTGCTTGGACGCAATCAGCAGCCGAACAAAGCTTGAAGATGCAGGGGATGAACGAGATTAATCAGAATGCGCAGAAGCTTACCGAGAAACGTGATCAAGAAGCTGCCAAGCTGACCGAAATCACGTTGGAAAAAACGATTAAAAGTGAACTGGTGAAGCAGTTGAATGCCCCCGTATCAGAAGTTGACGCGGAACTGAGTTGGGTCTCGGATGCAGGTGTTCGGACGCCTCGTCTGGACAAAGTAACAGTTTCCTTAGAGGCTGCAACAAAAGAGAAAGACGCCGCGAAGGCAGGAGATGAGGATTCGAACTCTGTCAAGGAGGTGCAGGCGATTGCGATAGACATCCATATAGAGAACGAAATTGGAGCTGACGGGGAGAAGGACGATCACTCGGCACCGGCCTCGGATTCTTCGGAGGACGAAGGCTGGAAATCGGCTGCTCCCGCTGAGGAGCAAGCGATACGAGGCTTGCTGGCGGAAGGCTGGGGAATAGCGGCTAAAGCTATTGTCGTAAGACAACAAGTTAATGAGCAATAATATTGACCCCTTGGACATAGAAGCGAATGAGGAGGAACAGCGCGGTGGCCAAATGGCTGGAAGGCATAGAATCGGCGGTCGGCGGCGGCCCAAGCGGCCCGAAGCGAGTGAAGACGCTGCGAATATTGCTTATCGTCGGCGGAATTGGAGCGGCGCTGATGATCTTGAATTCATTTCTGACGTTTAACAKGGTCGATCCGCAAACGCCGGATGAGAATCCGCCGCCTCAAGAAGAAGCAGCTTGGAGCAACGGAGCCTCGTCGTTCGATTCCAAATTTGGCGCTATCGAGCAGCCGCTTGAGATGCGGCTCAAAGATATTTTGGAGAAAATCGTCGGGGTGGGTACGGTTAATGTGCTCGTAACGGTCGATGCAACCGAAGAGATTGTCGTCGAACAAAACGAGCAGGAATCGCAGCAAATCCAAGATGAGAACGATAAGAACGGCGGACGAAGACATATTACTTCCATCAATAAGGAAGGGCAAGTCGTTCTCTACGAGGTATCCGGCGACCAGAAGCCGATTATTACGAAGACGATTAACCCGCGCATTCGCGGCATTCTCATCGTAGCTGAGGGTGCGGAGAATGAGACGGTGAGGAAGCTCATCATTCATGCCGTAGAAAAAGGCGTGAGCGTGTCCGTTAACCGCATATCTGTAGTGCCTAGCAAGCGTTAAAAAATTGATCAGTTGGGGAGGGTGTTCTCATGAACACAAAAAGACAAACGGTGTGGCTCGTTTCGATGTTAAGCTTAATGGTGGTATTGTCGGCGTATTATTTATTCACACAGGACGTTGAATCGCCTGATCTCGTAACGGACAACACGCAAACGGAGCAAGGCGGCAAAAACGCAACTGAGGTATCGACTGACGGAAACGAACTGGTCATTGACGATGTGCAGCAGCCTTCAGATGACTCGCTGTTAACGGATGCGGAGAAGGCAGCTCTTGAGCAAGTGGAGGCGCAAGGCTATACGGACGGCGGTATCTTCAGTGAGCTGACTGCCAAACAAGATCAACAGAAGGTAGAGGAGACAGACAAGGCGCTTGCCGCAGTAGGCAACGTGCTCACGAACCCGGACGAAGGTCAAGAAGCTGCGGGCCAGCTGGAGAGCGTGGAGGCGAAATACGCGAAGATTTCCGAGCTGCAGGAAGAACTGCAGAAACAATACGAAATGGTCGTCATCGATGAGGAGAACGATAAGTATAACGTTGTCGTATCGAGCGAGAAGCTGGAGCGCAGCGAAGCGGCTGCCATCATGGAGCTTGTCATGACGAAGCTGGAACTGAAGGCCGACCAAATCTCGGTACAATACGAGCCGCAGGCATAACTGCATAAGCGCTTGAAATGATGTTAGCCCCGCGCTTCGTACGGCCAATGTGCCGTCGGAGAACGGGGCTTTTCTCGTTTGCAGGATCGCAAGGTGAAGGCTTGTCAGAAAAAATGATTCGTGTTCAGGACGGTTTATGATATAATGTTTAACGTTATGTGAACATTGGGAACGTGTGGCAACAATAAGCCGTAGTGGCTGGCGAAATCTCGCTGCTTGCTACCCGCAAACTTAAGGAGTGAATCTATTCATGTTCAAATTGAGCGAGATTAAAGAATTGATCAAACTGGTTGATCAAACTTCCGTTCATGAGCTGGAAATTGAAAACGAAGGGGCGCGCCTGCTTATCCGCAAGCCTGGCAAAACAGAAGTGGTGAATGTGCAAGCGGCTCCAAGCACGTATACATATGCGCAATTGCCGCCTCAAGGCATTCAGCAGTCTGCTGTTCAAGCCGCAGCTCCGGCAGCTGTTCCAGCACAGGAAGCAGCGCCTAGCAAACCGCAAACAGACAACCTGCACAAAATCGTGTCGCCAATGGTTGGTACGTTCTACAGCTCCCCGTCACCGGATGCAGCCGCATTCGTGAGCGTTGGAGACCGCGTACAGGATAAGAGCATCGTCTGCATCATCGAAGCAATGAAGCTTATGAATGAGCTTGAAGCCGAAGTGAAGGGCGAGATCGTAGAAGTACTCGTAACGAACGGTCAGCTTGTCGAGTACGGACAACCGCTGTTCCTCGTTAAACCGGAGTAAGCTGTAATACCTAATAGGGAAACTGTTGTTGAAAGGGGTTCCTTTGTGAAATTCCAAAAAATATTAATTGCAAATCGCGGTGAAATCGCCGTTCGAATCATTCGGGCTTGCAGAGAGCTCGGAATAAGCACGGTTGCCGTCTATTCGGAAGCGGATCGCGATTCGCTTCACGTTCGTTTGGCTGACGAAGCTTATTGCATCGGGCCGACAGCGTCGAAGGACAGCTACTTGAACCTAACGAATATTATGAGCGTGGCAACCATTACGGAATGTGATGCGATTCACCCGGGTTACGGCTTCTTGGCTGAAAACGCCGACTTCGCCGAAATCTGCGAATCATGCAACATTACGTTCATCGGACCTTCTCCGCAGGCTATTAGCAAGATGGGCGATAAAGCGGTTGCCAAGCTGACAATGAAAACTGCTGATGTGCCGATTATTCCTGGCTCGGACGGCTTGATCGAGAACATGGACGAAGCGATTACGATCGCGCGTGAAATCGGTTATCCGGTAATCATCAAAGCGACAGCCGGCGGCGGAGGCAAAGGCATCCGTATTGCGGACAACGAGGAATCGCTTATCCAGCAAATTACGACTGCCCAGCAAGAAGCACAGAAAGCGTTCGGCAATGCCGGCGTATATTTAGAAAAATATTTGACGGGTATGAAGCACGTTGAGATTCAGATTATGGCGGATAAGCACGGCAATGCCGTTCACTTGTTCGAGCGTGATTGCTCCGTGCAGCGCAGACGTCAGAAGCTCGTAGAAGAAGCGCCTTGCTCGGTGCTCTCGGAAGGCTTGCGCGAGAGAATGGGGATGGCCGCTGTCCGTGCCGCGCTCGCCGTTAATTATTCCGGTGCAGGCACGCTCGAGTTCCTGCTTGGTCCAGACGGCAACTTCTACTTCATGGAGATGAACACACGTATTCAGGTTGAGCATCCCGTGACGGAAATGATCACGAACGTTGATCTTATTAAGGAAATGATCTCGGTTGCAGAGGGCAATCCGCTCAGCTTTAGCCAAGAGGATCTGCATATTAACGGCTGGTCGATCGAGTGCCGTATCAATGCGGAAGATTCCGAGCGGAACTTCATGCCGTCGCCGGGCAACATCCCGTTTTATCTGCCTCCGGGTGGAGCGGGCGTTCGGATTGACAGCGCCGTATATCCTGGCTATACGATTTCGCCGCATTATGATTCTATGATTGCGAAGCTGATCGTATGGGGATCGACGCGTGAAGAAGCGATTGCGAGAATGAAACGGGCATTATCCGAGTTTGCCATTGAAGGCATTCGCACGACGATTCCGTTCCATCTGAAGCTGCTGAATCATCCGAAGTTTGTCAAAGGCGATTTTGATATCAAGTTCCTTGAAGAGCATGATATTAATTCCCCAGAGGCCTAAACTTTTCTAAAAATATAAGACTGTATAAGTTTTACTTATACTAAGCTTATATTTTTCCGGAATGAAACGCGTCCGCCTCCAGAAGACGGTGCTAACCGTTTCACCTTACTTGTGAACAAGTTGTTACGTTTGTCATAAAACGTAGCGAATGTTATAGTATAGAAATAAGATGCGGTCAAATGCTCGGCTTTACCGGGTACGCGCAACTTTAGGGAGGTGTACAACCATCATGAGTATTATTGCTGCTGAATATGAGAAAACGGATATTGGCACGATTCAAATTGCACCAGAGGTTATTGAGGTTGTTGCAGGACTTGCGACGATTGAGGTCGAAGGCGTCGCGGGAATGAGCGGTGGACTGGCAGGCGGTATCGCCGAATTGCTTGGCCGCAAAAACTTGTCCAAAGGTGTAAAGGTTGAAGTAGGCCAGCGCGAGGCAGCTGTTGATGTGTCCATTATTGTTGAATACGGCAATCGTATTCCAGAGATCGCTTCGGAAATTCAACGTAATGTGAAGCGTTCGATCGAGATGATGACAGGACTGCACGTCGTTGAAGTGAACGTACATATTCACGATGTACATTTCAAACAGGCGGAAAAACCGGTAGAAGAAGATCAGCAACAACGCGTAAAATAGTTATTTTTTTAATTGAATTCCGTACAACCCCCTCGTGTATGGGCATGCCGCTCGGCGCAAGGGGGTTTTCATTCGGTTTGGCGGGAGGAGTCGGTGCGCATGGTCAAAGTCATGGACAAGCTGTTTCTATTTCTGTACAGCATCGTGGTTGGATTAATTTCCGTCATCCTGCTGTGCGTTGGATTCGGCGCTGTAACAAGAGATTCAATGAACGATTTCATTTCCGATCTATACCGTTACGATTCGCTTCAGATTACAACGGCAGTACTCGGAATCGTTTTATTCGTATTAAGCTTGCGATTTTTTGTCGTATCGGTTAAACGAGGCTCTGCGCTACCTCCATCTATTGATCAACGTACGGAGTTTGGCGATATTCGCATCTCGCTCGAAACGATTGAGAATCTGTCGCTTAAGGCTGCATCGCGTCATCGCGGGGTTAAGGATTTGCGCTCCCGCATACGTGCGACGGATGCAGGTCTTGACATTGTTCTAAGAGCAGTCGTCGACGGGGAAAGCTCGATTCCGACATTAACGGAAGACATACAACGTTCCGTTAAGGAGCATATTGAAGAAATAGCCGGTATCCCGGTTATGAATGTGGCAGTATATGTCGCTAATGTCATTCAATCCGGCACGTTCAAGAGTCGCGTGGAATAGAGGTGGGCTTCCAAGTGGTATGGAAACAATTGTGGGCAGCCTATTGGAAACGGATAATCGGTGCGGCAACAGGATTGTTATTGGGCATTATATATTTAATAAGCGGCTTCTGGGATATGCTCGTTGTCGGGTTTCTCGTATCGATCGGATATTGGATTGGCAAGCACAAAGAATCAAGCGATGGACCTTTATTGCCTTGGCAGAAGCTTTGGGATTCGCTACTTGACAGATTCCGGCCGTACAGATGATCCTGTGGTCTCCTCCTTACTCCGCAAACCGGACCAATGCTCGTTTACGGGCAGGGAGGAGATCATAGGTTTTTTCGATTCTAGATAATCATGTTAGAAATTAAATCGGCATTTAAGCTGCCGCGGAGGTCATATGAAACGAAGATTAGCAAGAGAGTTAGCAGTGTCCAGCCTATATCAACTGGAAATGAATGAAGTAACAGCCTCAGAGGCTATTGACATGCTGATGGACGAGCTGCGTCAAGAAAATGAGATCGGCGCAAATCCGTCTGAAGTGGGAAGCACCGATGAATTCGTCCGCGAGCTTGTATTTGGCGTCGTTGAACGGAAGCAGGCAATCGACGGCATGCTGCAGCAATTTTTGACGGGATGGCAAGTGGACAGGCTGTCACGTGTTGACCGTCAGGTGCTGCGCGTAGCCTGCTACGAAATGGTATTCCGCGACGATGTGCCTCCTAAAGCGGCTATCAACGAAGCGATTGAACTGGCAAAGCACTTCGGTACGGAAGAATCTGGCAAGTTCGTCAATGGCGTGCTCGGCAAGCTTCTATCCGAACTGGACGAGCTTAAGTCTTAATTGCCTGACAACAGATTGACGAATGATTGAGTACTCTAATGACATTTGAAGGGGACGAATGCAATGAGCGCACATATTATTGAAGGCAAAAAAATATCGGATCTTATCCGTTCGGAAATGGTCGTAGAAGCGGCTGCCCTTAAGGAAAAAGGTATCGTTCCTGGGTTAGCTGTTGTTTTGGTTGGAGAAGATCCAGCTTCGAAAGTATATGTCGGTTCGAAGGAGAAAGCTTGTCAGCAGCTCGGGTTTTATTCCGAAGTTCATCGCCTGCCGGCAGATACGAGCGAAGCTGATCTGCTTGCGTTAATCGACAAGCTGAACAATCAGGAGTCGATTAACGGCATTCTCGTGCAGCTTCCGCTGCCGAAGCATATTAACGAGAAAGCTGTAATTGATTCGATTCGCGTCGATAAAGACGTTGACGGCTTCCATCCCGAGAGCGTAGGCAATCTCGTAATCGGTGATGATAGCCTGCTTCCGTGTACGCCTGCTGGCGTTATCGAGCTAATTAAGCGCAGCGGCGTCGATATTGCGGGCAAGCATGCCGTTGTCATCGGTCGTAGCAATATCGTAGGCAAGCCGGTAGCGATGCTTCTTCTTCGCGAGAATGCAACCGTTACGGTATGCCATTCAAAGACGGCTAACATGGAAGAGCTGGCAAAGCAAGCGGACATTTTGGTTGTGGCCATCGGCAAAGCGAAGGCAATCGACAGCAAGTTTGTTAAACCGGGCGCCATTGTTATTGATGTCGGCATTAACCGTTTGGCTGACGGCAAGCTAGCTGGCGATGTTGATTATGATGATTGCTTGGAGACTGCGGGATACATAACGCCGGTTCCCGGCGGAGTTGGCCCTATGACGATTACGATGCTCATGCAAAATACGATTACTTCAGCTAAGCGAGCTAATGGAATCGGGGAGTGACCAGAACAGTGGCGAATCAGCCTCGTGTCTACTCTGTCAAAGAATTAAATCGTTATATCCGGATGAAAATGGATTCAGATACGCTGTTAAGCGATGTATGGCTTAGAGGCGAAATATCGAATTTCACGCATCATTCCAGCGGTCATATGTACTTCACGCTTAAGGATAGCGACAGCAGACTTAAGTCTGTCATGTTCGCTTCGCATAATCAGCGTCTGCCGTTCATTCCTCGTGAAGGCTCGAAGGTGTTAGCACGAGG
This sequence comes from Paenibacillus sp. 2TAB19, assembly GCF_052115185.1. Classification (NCBI taxonomy): domain Bacteria; kingdom Bacillati; phylum Bacillota; class Bacilli; order Caryophanales; family Paenibacillaceae; genus Paenibacillus; species Paenibacillus sp. 2TAB19. The sequence goes on from NZ_JBFRGE010000066.1 coordinate 28,825, forward strand.
CAATGTATCCGTCTACGAGCGGGACGGCAACTATCAATTCTATGTCACTGCGATGCAGCCAGACGGCATCGGCAGCCTATATCTCGCTTACGAGCAGTTGAAAGCGAAGCTGGAAGGGGAAGGCTTGTTCGCGGAATCGCGCAAACGGGCACTTCCTTTCCTGCCGCGTGCGATAGGCGTCATTACATCGCCTACCGGGGCTGCCGTACGCGATATTATCACAACGCTGGAACGAAGGTTTCCTTCTATTCCGGTATACATATACCCAGTTCTTGTTCAAGGAACGCAGGCAGCGCCTTCAATTGTGAAAGCGATAGAAGCAATGAATCGTTTCGGCGAGACGGACGTATTAATTATTGGCCGCGGGGGCGGGTCGTTAGAGGAGCTGTGGGCGTTCAATGAAGAGAGCGTTGCCCGCAGCATAGCCTCTTCTCGAATCCCCGTCATAAGTGCAGTCGGACATGAGACGGATTTCACGATAGCCGATTTTGTTGCCGACCTGCGAGCTGCAACGCCTACTGCAGCGGCTGAACTGGCTGTGCCTCATGTGGCAGAACTGAAGCAGCAGTTACTTCGTAAGCAGCAGCGAATGGAACAGGCGTTGCGTTACGCTTTGCAGGATCGAAGAGAGAGATTGGCGCGAGCGCGGCGTTCTCCTTTTTTTGTTCATCCTAAGAAATATATGTTGGATCAAGCACAGCGGCTGGATCGTCTGCGGGAACGGCTTGAATCTCGAATGAAGCGCATATCGGATCGAGGTTATACGCGTCTTGCGAGGCAACAGACAGCGCTTGCCGCACACCATCCTGGCGAACGGGTTGCATTCGCGGCTAAGCAGCTGCAGAGCACCTCCAAAGGGCTGGAACAAGCGATGGCGGCTTATGTGAAAGACAACAAGATGCAGCTATTTAATATGATGAAGCAATTGGATGCTTTAAGTCCCCTCAAAGTGATGTCGAGAGGCTATAGTCTCGTTTATGACGAGAATGAACGGAAGCTGATCAAATCGATAAGCGAAGTGAAGACAGGAGCCTTGATTAAAGTAAAGCTAGCTGACGGCCAATTGGACTGTGAGGTTAGGTCAACGGAAGGAGAACGAAGCGGTGAAAGCAGCGAAAAACGAGGAAATTAGCTTCGAACAAGCGATGGAACGGCTGGAATCAATCGTAGCTAAGCTTGAGAATGGCGATGTTCCGTTAGAAGCGGCTATTGAGCTGTTTCAAGAAGGGATGAAGCTGTCGCAGCTATGCGGCGGCAAGCTTGAACAGGTCGAAAGCAAGATCGAACTGCTAATGGAGTCGGAGCAGGGCTTTCAGAAAAAATCGTTTGCGCATTCAAACGACGATAAAGGAGAATAAGCTTGAGTCAGAGAGACGGAATTAAAGCCTATTTGGCACAATGCGCTTCTGAGACAGAAGCAGCCCTTACGCATTCGCTTCCCGCGCAGTGGGATGTGCCGCAGAAGCTTCGCGATGCCATGCAATATTCGCTGGAAGCGGGCGGCAAACGCCTTCGTCCGGCACTCGTACTCGCTGCGGCGGAAGCTGCTGGCGGCGAGGGAACGAAGCGCGAGCAGACGATGCCCGTTGCAAGCGCGATCGAATTTATTCATACGTATTCGCTCATTCACGATGATCTGCCGGCGATGGATAATGATGATTTCCGCCGCGGCAAGCCGACGAACCACAAAGTGTTCGGAGAAGCGATGGCGATTCTTGCCGGCGACGCGCTTCTGACCCATGCTTTCTATTTGGTTACGCAAGCGGCGAATGAAGGCGGACTATCTGCCGATATTGCGCTTGCAATCGTTGGAGACTTGGCGAGACTTGCCGGCGCGCCAGGCATGGTCGGGGGTCAAGTAGCCGATATGCTCGGTGAGCAAGGGATTACGTCCATTAGTGAGCTTGAGTATATTCACCTTCATAAGACGAGCGATTTGATCGTATTCTGTGTTACGGCGGGCGGGCGTATCGGCGGTGCTACGCCGAAGCAGCTTGAGCTTCTATCGGTTTATGGCCGGAACATCGGATTGGCCTTCCAAATTCAAGACGATATTCTTGATTTGATTGGCGACGAGAAGAAGCTTGGCAAGAAAACGAACAGCGATGTAGCGCAGAACAAGGTAACCTATCCGTTTCTAATCGGAATGGAAGAGAGCAAGGCGCAAGTCGAGCGACTTACGCAAGCAGCGAAGTCAGCGATACTTGAAGCGGAGTTTGCTTCACCGGATCGATTGCTCGAAATAGCCGATTATCTTGTGCAGCGCGATCACTAATCGCGGTTCAAGTATTGATAGTATTGGGAAATACGTTTACTGTATGTTAAACTGTACAGTATACGCATCGAACGGGGCTCCCATTCGAGCTTGCTAGTATTCAGATGTAGACGTTCATGGGACAGTAAATCTGCTGTCCGCGAAAGCGAGGAAAGTAAATTGCTGCTTGACCATATTAACGGGCCTCAAGATTTGAAAGCTTTGTCAGTGTCGCAGCTTAATGAGCTGGCGAGCGATATACGGCAATTTCTTATTGAGAAGCTATCCGTTACGGGTGGTCATCTCGCTCCCAATTTGGGAGTCGTTGAACTRACCCTTGCCATGCATTATTTATTTAATAGTCCAGAAGATAAGTTTATTTATGATGTCGGACATCAATCCTATGTGCACAAAATATTGACCGGACGCAAAGATCAATTCGATACGCTGCGGAAGTACAAGGGCTTGTGCGGATTCGTAAAGCGCGCGGAGAGCGAGCACGACGTATGGGAAGCCGGTCATAGCAGCACGTCATTGTCAGCTGCAATGGGTATGGCGCTTGCCCGCGATCTGAAGGGCGAGAACAACCGCGTCGTTGCCGTTATCGGCGATGGTGCGTTAACGGGCGGCATGGCGCTAGAGGCGCTTAACCATATCGGACATGAGAAGAAAAAAATGATCGTAATTTTGAATGATAACGAGATGTCTATTGCGCCGAACGTCGGAGCGCTTCATCACTACTTGGGCAAAATCCGCACGGATCGGCATTACCAGAAAGCTAAGGATGAGCTTCAACAGCTGCTTAACAAAATTCCTGCAATCGGCGGGAAACTGGCTAAGACAGCGGAGCGATTCAAGGACAGCTTGAAATATTTGCTCGTTAGCGGTATTTTGTTCGAGCAATTCGGATTAACCTATTTGGGTCCTGTCGACGGTCATGACATGGAACAGATGCTCGATATCCTGCGTCAAGCAGATAATATCCAAGGCCCTGTACTTGTTCATGTGCTTACCGTGAAAGGCAAAGGCTACTCCCCTGCGGAAGCCGATTCGTTCAAGTGGCATGGTATTACGCCTTATAAGATTGAATCGGGTCAAGTGATGAAGGCGGTTGGACCTCCGGTCTATACGGATGTGTTCAGCGATATGATTATTGAGCTTGCCGAGAAGGATGAGCGAATTGTTGCCGTTACACCGGCTATGCCAGGCGGTTCGGGTCTATTGCGCTTTGCAAGTCAATTCCCGACACGAATGATTGACGTCGGTATTGCCGAGCAGCATGCCGCTACGATGTGCGCAGCAATAGCTATGGAAGGTCTAAAGCCGGTATATGCTGTCTATTCGACGTTTTTACAGCGGGCGTACGATCAGGTCGTTCATGATATTTGCCGCCAAAATCTAAACGTTATTTTTGCGATTGACCGTGCTGGCTTCGTAGGCCCGGATGGGGAAACGCATCATGGCGTATACGACATTGCGTTCTTAAGGCATGTGCCTAATTTGGTGCTTATGATGCCTAAAGATGAGAATGAGCTTAGACGTATGCTTGTAACTGCAGTTGAGTATAATGAAGGTCCGATAGCTGTGCGCTATCCTCGCATTAATGGCGTAGGCGTTCCGCTTGATCCCAATCCTCAGCCGCTTGAGATCGGGAAGTGGGAGACGGTTAGAGAAGGCGATTCAGGCGTCATTATAGCGCTGGGGCCGATGATTCAAGTAGCTGAAGAAGCTGCTGAATTGTTGAAGCGCGAAGGCCATAACATACAGATTGTGAATGCTCGCTTCATTAAGCCTCTCGACGAGCAAATGTTATTGAATCTTGCTGCCGAAGGCAAGCAAATGATCGTGCTGGAAGAAGGCTCAGAGATGGGCGGACTAGGCAGCGCCGTGCTTGAATTCTATTCCCTGAATAGCAAATATGGCTTGCCAATCCGAATTATCGGTGTGCCTGACCGCTTTATCGAGCATGGTTCCATTAAGGAGCAGCGTGAGGAAGTTGGACTTACGGCTGAGCGCGTTGCTACGGAGTTCAAAGAAATGATGCCGCGCCGCATTAAGCGTGTAACAGGAAAGCATTAAGGAGAACGATGACAACGATAGCGAAAGAACGTATAGATGTCCTGCTCGTGGAGCGCGGTTTTTTTGAAAGCAGGGAGAAGGCCAAAGCAGCATTAATGGCCGGGCTCGTGCTCGTTAATGACGAGCCAATCGATAAGAGCGGCATGAAAGTGGCCCGCGATGCAGACATTAAGGTGAAAGGGGCTATTCACCCTTACGTAAGTCGCGGAGGCTTGAAGCTTGAGAAAGCGATCAAAGCGTTCGAAATTGAGTTAAACGGCCGCGTTATGCTCGATATAGGTGCTTCTACCGGAGGGTTCACGGATTGCGCACTCCAGAATGGAGTATCTTACGTGTACGCGATTGATGTAGGTTACAATCAGTTAGATTGGTCGCTGCGTCAAGATGAGCGGGTAGGAGTTATGGAAAGAACCAACTTCCGATATATGCAACCGGCAGACTTGGTTGGACCACAGCCATCCTTTGCAACCATAGATGTTTCCTTTATATCGCTTAAGCTTATATTGCCAACGCTAGCGACGCTTCTGTCCCCAGGTGCTGGAATTGTCGCCTTAATTAAGCCGCAGTTCGAAGCAGGCAGGGAGAAAGTTGGCAAGTCCGGTGTTGTCCGCGAGTCCAGCGTTCATAAGGAAGTCATTCATAACGTATTAAACATGGCAGCAGAACTCGGATATACGCTGCAGAACATTACCTTCTCACCGATTACGGGCGGCGAAGGAAATATCGAATTTCTTGCTTATTGGCTCTGGAGCGGCGAGGCTGGGGCTGTTGTGCCGGGGTCGCTTGACGTGGAAGGTCTTGTAGCGCAAGCGAATTCAACATTCTCCAGCGGCAAAAAATAAAAGCATTCAGGAAGGATGCCGAGCAGATCAGTTCTGCTGGGGCATCTTTTTTTCTTTACAATATGTTCTATGATTTGATAAACTAAAGACACCAAACAAGCGTTCGCTTTTATTTGAACGTATTTAAGTCTAAGACAGGAATATGGCCCTCTTATATCGAACCATTAAGTTATGGTCGGTATTTATAGCAATGGAGGGCTGCTAATGTCGCAATACGGTGATTGGTTCATCATGCTCTTAGCAGGCAGCTTGCTGCTTATCTGGATGTTCCGAGCTTTCTATAGGTGGCTTCATGCCCCGACAAGTGTAAGCAGACTCAAGCTCGGCAAGGGCGGAACGCTGTCTCCCAATGATGAGAATATTTTGTTGCTGGAGCGGTTCGGGTACGAGGTTGTGTCAGGCAAGCATTTGATTCCTATTGCCGTTGAATTGGACGGTCAAGAACTCGGAAGCCGGTTATATATTGATTATGTTGCGGAAATGGACAACAAGACGTATATTGTGAAGTCGGCTCGTGAACGGATGCCGATGGATTGGACAGGAAGCGGCGTTCGTGATCGGCTGCTCGTCTATGCGCTCTTGCTGCCTCAATGCTCAGGCGTGTTGTTTGTGGACGCGAAGGAAAGAATAATACGCAAGATTCATTTTCATATTTAGCCCACTKGGCTTCGGAGGTTTTTATGAAAGGTATTCGCCAATTCAAGATTAAAGATTTAATTACGAACCAAGTTATTGAGACGCAGGACGAGCTGGTCGAAGCGCTGCGCCTATCGGGGCTGCATGTTACTCAAGCTACGGTTTCTCGCGATATGAAGGAGCTTATGCTAATTAAGGTGCCTGCCGGCGAAGGAAAGTATAAATATTCGCTGCCTCAAGAGCTGCAGCGCCAGAATCCGGTTCATAAGCTTAAGCGGGCTCTGCTCGATCATTTCGTACATATTGATTTTACGGACAATCTAGTTGTTATGAAATGTCTGCCGGGTACAGCGAATGCAATCGGCGCGCTTCTCGACAACATGGAGTGGCCGGAGGTAATGGGTACGATCTGCGGGGACGATACGATCTTAATTATATGTCGGACGAAGACGCAAAGCGGGGAGCTTGTTGAGCAGCTTCTCGCCTTATTGAACTAAGGAGGAATCAGCCATGCTGCGCGAGTTGTCTATTCGGAATTTAGCGGTTATTGAAGAGGTACACGTTACGTTTCATCATGGATTTCATGTGTTGACGGGCGAGACTGGAGCAGGGAAATCGATTCTAATTGATGCGCTCAGTCTGGTCGTCGGCGGACGGGGCTCCGCAGACATGGTTCGATACGGCTGTGACAAGGCCGAGATGGAGGCGATGTTCGACTTGTCTTCCAGCCATCCGGTATGGCGCGTATTAGAGAAGCAAGGTGTGAATGCCTCTTCGGAGGAGATGCTTGTCATCAGGCGCGAACTCACATCGCAAGGCAAGAGCAGCAGCAGAGTGAACGGCCAGCTAGTGACGATGACGATGCTGCGTGAGATCGGCGAGTGTCTTGTCAACATTCATGGACAGCATGAGCATCAATCACTCTTAAGAACCGAACAGCATTTGGAGTGGCTTGATATGTTCGCCGGCGACCTGCTAATTGAACGTAAGCTGCAATACCGCGAGGTATACACTCAGCTTCAGCAGGCAAGACACGCATTGAAGGATATCGAGAGCTCGGCCCGGCATAATGTGCAGATGCTTGATCTGTATCGATTCCAGATCGAGGAGATCACGAACGCGCAGTTGAAGATTGGCGAGGATGAGTTGTTGTCGGAGCAACGTCGTAAGCTGATGTATGCTGGCAAACGTATGGACGCGGTATCCGAAGCCTATACGCTTCTGTATGGCGGCAAGGGGCTTGATGCGGTAAGTAAGGCAGTTGCGAAGTTGATCGATATCCAGACGTATGATGCAGCCAAGCTTAGTCCGTTGCTTGAGCAATTGCAATCGGCMTTTTATCAGGCGGAGGATGCGGCATTCCAACTAAGGGATTATCGAGACAGCATTGAATCCGATCCGGATCAGCTATCGCATATCGATGACCGTTTGGATTTAATTAACGGATTGAAGCGGAAATACGGGGAGAGCATCCCTGATATATTGTCGTATCTCGAGAAGACGACTGCCGAACGCGACAAGATCGAGAATAGAGATGAGCTTATCGAGAGCTTGCGCGCTCAAGAAGCGAAGCTGTATGCGCAAGCATTGGACAATGCCAAGGAGCTTTCGAAGCTGCGTGAGCATGCCTCCATGAAGCTGGCAGAAGCGATTGAGACGGAGCTTAAGCAGTTGCAGATGCCGAATGCCTTATTTCGCGTGAAGCTCGAGCCATGCAAGGATGAGTCGAAGGGAGAAAGCGTCATTCGACTGCATGCGAACGGCATGGATGAAGCGATGTTCATGCTCTCGACGAATCCGGGCGAACCGCTTAAGCCGCTTAGCAAGATCGCTTCAGGCGGAGAGATGTCTCGAATTATGCTTGCCTTGAAGACTATCTTCGCGGAGATCGATCAAGTKCCCGTGCTCATCTTTGACGAGGTGGATACTGGRGTTAGCGGCCGCGCTGCCCAAGCGATTGCCGAGAAGCTGTCGCAGCTATCGGGGAAATGCCAAGTATTCTCGATTACTCATTTGCCTCAGGTGGCATGTATGGCAGATCATCATTATGAGATCCGCAAGCAAGTGATCGGCGAACGTACGTCTACTTCAGTATCTGCGTTGCTGGAGAGAGATCGCATTGATGAGCTTGCACGAATGCTGGGCGGAGTGGAAGTAACGGAAAAAACCAGGCATCATGCACAAGAAATGCTTGATTTGGCGCATCGTCAGAAAGGGGCGTAATGGAAGCCAATAAGGGAATGTTTTTGCGGACATAAAACAATCGGGGCAGGGTAACTTAAAGGTACGCCATTGGCGACTTACCTTTTCGTCATGCGATGGAATCACAGGGAGCGTGAAATCATTGAACTCCAATCAACGGAAGCGATGGTTTGGCCTACTTCTCGTTTTCTTCGTTTGCATGCTTGGGCTCTCTGCCCCGTTTCAGCGTTATGCCGCCGTTCCGAATGAGCTTCGGATGTTCGCAGGCCAGATGAAACGATTGCAATATGGAGTTCCGGTACATGCAGAAGTAACCGTCGACCCTCAGATGCTCCAGATTAACGGATCAACAAGCAAGTCCTTGTCAGTCAATCTTAATGAACCAATGTCGCTTCAACCGCATCAAAGCGGTCAAACGCAAGTAAAGATGAAATTATTTGGTAAAATCCCGTTCAAAACTGTAAAGGTTAATGTGGTGCCGGATTTGCGAGTCATACCTGGAGGCCAAACGATTGGCGTCAAGGTGAAGTCAGCTGGAATACTTGTTGTTGGACATCATCAGGTTGAAGGCAAGGATGGAATGAAGCAATCTCCTGGCGAAGCTGCGGGACTAAGATTAGGCGATTTGATCGTTAAGATCAATGGCTCACCGATCAATGAAGTACACAAGGTTGCCGAGCTGACAGATCGTGCAGGGACGGATAACAAGCCGCTCAACGTCGTCTATAAGCGCGGTGGACAGTTAAGTCAAACATCCTTAAATCCGGCTTATGATGCCGAGGATAAGGTGTGGCGTCTTGGCCTGTACATCCGCGACTCAGCGGCAGGTGTAGGCACGTTGACGTTCTATGCCCCTGATCAGGGGGTATACGGGGCGCTCGGGCATGTCATTACCGATATGGATACCCAAACGCCGATTGAAGTAGGCGAAGGTCAAATCCTTCAGTCGAGCGTAACATCCATCAATAAGAGTCAGAATGGCGAGCCTGGTTCGAAGCTTGCTCATTTCGTAAAGGAAGGCAAAATATTAGGCAGCATTGAGCGAAATACGCCATTTGGCATTTTCGGCAAAATGAATGAAACGCCTACCCATAGCTACAGCGAAAGATCGGTGCCTGTAGCGTTTGCCGAAGATGTCAACGAAGGCCCAGCCCAAATATTGACGGTCCTGAATGGTCAGAAAGTAGAACGCTTCAATATCGAAATTACGCATGTATCCAAGCAATCTGGCCCTGCAACCAAAGGCATGGTCATTAAGATTACGGATAAGCGGCTGCTCAATAAGACAGGCGGTATTGTGCAAGGCATGTCAGGCAGTCCGATTATTCAGAACGGCAAGCTTGTTGGAGCAGTTACCCATGTATTCGTGAATGATCCTTCTTCCGGTTACGGCTGCTTTATTGAATGGATGCTGCAAGATGCGGGAGTGTTATTGCGTTCTAAGGACACAAGCTGGCTTGGAGAAGCCGCCTAATAGCATACCAAAGGTCTGCTGTGATCTAATGATGACAGCAGACCTTCTTCATTTCATAAAATACCGATATTTGTCGAACGATTACGAAATTGCTCGACGAATGTAATAAATTATTTATTATAACGAAATAAGG